>NZ_JBSFTP010000035.1:0-68590 GCF_053591315.1 Streptomyces sp. NPDC003042 | reverse complement strand
CACAACGGATCCGTGTGGCCGCACGACAACGCGCTGGTCGCCACCGGCCTGATGCGCTACGGCTTCGTGGAGGAGGCCCAGCGGGTGGCGACCGGGATCCTGGACGCGGCGGAGGCGTTCGGCGGCAGGCTCCCGGAGCTGTTCTGCGGTTTCGACCGCAACGAGTACGACGCGCCGCTGCCGTACCCCACCTCCTGCTCACCCCAGGCCTGGGCGGCCGCCACCCCGGTGCAGCTCATCCGGGCGCTGCTGCGCCTGGACCCGTGGATGTCGCACCGTCAGGTGTGGCTCGCCCCTGCCTGGCCCCGGCGCTACGGACGTCTGAGCGTCCACAACCTGCCGCTCGCCGGCGCTCGCGCCGAACTGCGCGTCGACGGTGAGTCGACCCGCCTCGACGGCCTGCCGGACGACGTGGAGGTCATCAGGCAGCCGCGGCGGCCGCTCACGGCCGCGTCGACCCATCAGCAACCGACCGGCCGGTGGCCCCAGAGCGGCGCACGGACCCGGGAAAGTGGAACGGACCCAGGAAAGTGAAGGGAAACATGTCCGGCATGCGTCGCCTCGACATCGCCATGGTCGCCACTCCCTGGTACGAGCTCCCGCCCGTCGCCTACGGAGGGATCGAGGCGATGTGCGCGGCCCTGGTCGACGGCCTCGTGGAGCGGGGACACCGGGTGACGGTCATCGGCGTGGGCGTCAACGGGACCAAGGGCCGGTTCATCGCCACCGACCAGACACCCCGGAGTGAACAGCTGGGAAACGCCGGGCCGGAGGTACTGCACGCCGCACGTACGGCTCGCATCCTGCGCGACCTGCGCCCGGACGTCATCCACGACCACAGCACAGCCGGACCGCTCCAAGCCGGGCAGCGCCGGGCGCCGACCGTGATGACCGCGCACGGACCCGTGTCCGGCGACATCGGTGACTACTACCGGGCCCTGGCGGACACCGTGCACCTGGTGGCGATCTCGCGCGCACAGCAGGAGCAGGCACCCGACCTTCCCTGGTCCGCGCAGGTCCACAACGCGGTGCGCACCGCCGACTACCCCTTGCGCGAGCGCAAGGGCGACCGCGCCCTGTTCCTCGGCCGGATCGCCGCCGACAAGGGCGTCCACCTCGCCATCGACGCCGCCCGTGAGGCGGGCGTACCGATCACCATCGCCGGCCGGTGCAACGACCCCGCGGAGCGGGACTACTTCGAGAAAGAGGTCGTGCCCCGCCTCGGCGAGGACGCGCAGTGCGTGGGCGAGGCGGACCACCGCGTCAAGCTCGGCCTTCTCGCGGAGGCCCGCTGCCTGATCTTCCCGATCTGCTGGGAGGAACCCTTCGGCATGGTGATGATCGAGGCCATGGCCTGCGGCACTCCCGTCGTGGCGCTGCGGCGCGGATCCGTGCCCGAGATCGTCGACCACGGCGTGACGGGGTACATCTGCGAGGACCCGGCGGAACTGGCCGAGGCCATCCGCTGCGTCGACCGCCTCTCCCCGCGGGCCTGCCGCCAACGGGTGCTGGACCACTTCGACACGGAGCAGATGACCTCGGGGTACGAGTCGCTCTACCGCCTCTTGGCAGAGCGGCGCACCCTCCCGACCAGCCTGATGACGCTCAGGGGCTGGCGCCCCGCTCGGCGGGGCGTCCCACGGGGGGACGCGGTGGCAGGCGGCGATCGATGGCCGCTGGAGCCGCTGGAGCCGCTGGAGCCGCTGGAGCCGCTCGAGGAACGAGATCTCCCTTCGCACCCGACGTGAAAGCCGGCCGGTTTACCGCGCCGGCTGCCGCATGCGTTACGGCGAGCTGTCGCCCGCCGCCTACGGCCGGCGGCCCGCCCACGCCACGAGCCGGTCGATGGCTGGCGCCTCGGCCTGCACCTCCACAACTTCTCCGAACGGCACCCGACCGCCGCGCACACCGGCCGGCAGGGACCGGCGTACGACCTCCAGCACCCGTTCCACCAGGGCCGGGTCCCACGCGGGGCGCTGACCCGTCGCCCGGGCCAGGTCCCAGGTGTGCACGGTGAGTTCGTTCGTGTAGATCAGCGCGCCCACCGCTCCCGGCTTGGGCCCGACCGGCAGCCGCAGCTCCCGGCCCAGGATCCCGTCGTCCGCCCAGACGGCCGCGGCTTCCGCGGCGGCCGGCTCCCAGGCCGCAGCCCACGCCCCGTCGGGCAGGTCGTCGGCGAAGGACGGGACGCCGAACGGGTCGTCGCCGCGCCCGATCACCGCGACGCGGCGCAGGACGGCGACGAGGTGGCTCGACAGCCGCCGGACGTCGAACTCGTCACAGGGGGTGGGGGAGTCGTACTGGTGTCCGAGCGCACGGCCCGCCGTGACCTGGAGGCCCTGGCCGCGTCCGGGATCCCCGTCTACTCACAGCGCGGCCGCGGCGGGGGCTGGTCACTGGTCGGCGGGGCGCGAACCAACCTCACCGGCCTGACCGCCGCCGAGATCCGGGCCCTGTTCCTGGTCACCGGCCCCCTCGCCGCCACCCCCGAACTGCGCACCACCCTGCGCAAGCTGGTCCGAGCGCTCCCCCCGCCGCTGCGCTCCTACGCCGAGGCCGCCTCCCGCGCCGCGATCGCCGACGCGACGGACTGGTCCCGCAACGCCGCCACCGCCGAGGCGGGGCACCGCTCCCTGCTCCAGAGCGCCGTGGTGGACGGGGTCCGGGTCCGCCTCGGGTACGCGGGGGTCGGCAAACCGGCAGGGGTGCGGGCGGTCGATCCGCTCGGACTGGTCACGAAGGCGGGGGCCGACTACCTCCTCGCCGGTACGGACGCCGGTCTGCGGACCTTCCGGCTCAGCCGGGTCACGTCGGTGGAGCCCACCGGCGAACCGGTGGTGCGCCCGCCGGACTTCGACCTCGCCTCGGTATGGCGCGAGCGTGCGGAGGTGGTCGAAGGCAGCATGTTCGCGGTCACCGCGCGGGCCCGCGTCGCCCCCGAGGCGCTGGCCCGCCTGGAACGGCTGCTCAGGGGCCGGGTTCGCGTCGGCGAGGTGCTGGCCGACGGCTGGACGCAGGTGTGGGTCGACGGCCCGGCCCACCGGGCGCTGGCCGCGCACCTGTCGGGGTTCGGCAGGGCGGTCGAGGTTTTGGAACCGCCGGAGGTGCGCCAGGAGCTGGCCCGGATCGGCGCCGAACTGAGCGCGGTGTACAGGGCCGACGCGCGCCTGAGACGAGCGAACCCGTAGTCCCCGGTAGTCGCCTGCCGAAAATCCACGTCCCCTCAGTTTCACGCGCGGTGAGATCCGCCTATTCTCCTCGTGACTCTCGGCACGGCGACACAGAGGACGCAGGGATGAGCGGAAGGGGGGGCGGGGGCGGTGGCGAGATGCCGCGGAATCCATACGGAGGAGGGCGACCGCCGGCACCGGGTTGGCCACCAGTACCGCCGGCGGGCCCATGGCCGCCGGCCCCGGCGCGCCGCCTGACCTTCGGACGTCTCTTCAACCCGATCGCCGTGGGACGCGCGGTGTTCACACCGTCCCGGCCGGACCGTGTGCACGACCCGGTCGTGAAAAGGATCCAGGTCTTCCGGACGATCGTCGGCCTGGTCGCCATCACGTGGATGCTGCTGTCCTACGGGCTGGCGTCGGACGCCGACGCGGTGGTGGACGACCGCTTCGACCAGATCCGTACCACCCTCATCATGCTGGCGGTGACCTTCCCGGTCGCCGTCGCCGCCTTCATCGCGGCGACCCGCCCACCCAACCGACGCCTGTTCCTGCGCCGCGCGGGCAAGCCCGCCGGGGCGCTGCTTGCGCTGGTCGTCACGCTCGGCGTGCCGAGGCTGATCACGGGGCTGGGCTACGTCGACGAGCAAACGGACTGGACGGCGTCCGCGGGGCGGGTGGTGCTGCTGTTCGCCCTGGGAGCCTTCCTGTTGTGGCTCGCCCCCTTTGGTCTCTACGGCATCGCGCAGTTGCTCGTGCACGTCTTCCGGACGGCGGACCTCCACGAGACGGTTCCGCCTCTGCTCGCGACGCTCCTCGTATGGGAGGTTGCCCTCTTCGACGTGTTCCGGGGCACCTACGACAGTGTGCCTTTCGGGGTCTGGGCGGCCTTCACTCTGGGAGCCCCGCTCTCCGTCACCGCCGTGGCGCTGTGGGAGCTGCGACGGCTGCGCACGCGGCACGGCATCACGCTGCGCGGGGCGCTGCTTCGCTGAGCCGGCGCCAGAGGGTTGAGCAGCGTCGCCGTGTACGTCGTGCCATCGTGGCGCCATGACCATCGAAGTTCGCCCGGCTTCGGTCTTCGGGGACGTCCGTACGCTACTCGGCCCGAAGTCACCGGAAGCCAACGTCTGCTGGTGCCTGAGCTACCGGATCCCGTCCAAGCTCAACAAGGAGCTCCGCGGCCCCGCCCGCGGGGAGTACGTCGCCGAGCTGTGCCGTACGGGAACCCCTCCGGGGGTGCTCGCCTACGACGGCGACGAGCCGGTCGGCTGGGCCGCCGTGGCGCCCCGCTCGGACACCTCCTTCGCGCGCAACCGTAAGATCCCGCACGTCGACGACCTGCCGGTCTGGTCGCTGTGGTGCATCCGCGTACGCCCCGGTCACCGGAAGAGGGGGATCTCGCACGCGCTCATCGCCGGCGCGGTGGACTTCGCCCGCGCCCACGGCGCACCGGCGATCGAGGCGTACCCCCTCGACAACGGTGATGCCAAGGTCGACATGACGATGGCGTACGCCGGGCTCCGGAAGAACTTCGAACGCGCCGGGTTCTCCTACGCCGCCGACACCACCTCGGTGCTGGCCGGTCACCCCCGGGTCGTGATGCGGCTCGATCTGCGCTGACGGGTCAGCCGGTCAGTGGGCCGCGGGTGGCTGACGCGCGGGGAAGCGCCGCGATATCCGGGAACCGCGAAGGCCGACGGCCGCGTGGTCGACGGTCCGCTCCCCTTCGGTGGCGCCTTGCGGACCCGGCTCCACGGCGGCTGGCCGCCCGGACCCCCCCTCGGCATGCACACCACCGTCGTCGAAAAGCCGGGCTTCCGCAATCCGGAAACGTGGCGGGACTTCAACGGAAGTGGATAGCCAGTGCAGTTGGGCGAGGCCCATGCTGTGGTCCTTGCCGTCGAACGGTCGGCCCCGGTGCAGACCGGGTGACCTTGGGCGGTCTTTACAAAGGGGGAAGATGAAGGATTTCACTACGGGTCGGCGGGGGATCTTACGGCTCGGCGCGGGCGCCGCCGCGGGTCTGGTGCTCGCAGGTGCCGCGTCGAACGCGCAGGCACAGACCTTGACCGGGCCGACCGCGGGGACGGCGCTCCCCGGGTCGAGGGCCTTCGACCTGGCCGATGCGTCGGACGCCGTGTTCATGCACGAGCAGGCCTGGTGCCCCACGGTGATGCAGTGCGCGGGCTACGACCACCTCAACAAGCACTGGTACGTGGCGCAGGTCATGTACAACCCCGGGGACGGAGTGCCTTACTCGACGCGAAAGCTTGAGGGCGACATCGCCATCACCAAGCTGAGCGAGGACGGCTCGACCAGGCTGGGGCGGATGTACCTGCGCGGCTTCGGACACGGTGCCCAGATCGGCATCGAGGCGACCGCGCGGGGATCGGCTCCGTACATCTGGATCGAGTACGACTCGAAGCCGAACCAGGCCGGGGACACGGGTTTCGGCACCAGGGTGTGCCGGATCAGGTACGTAGGGCCGGCCGCCGACCAGCCGCCGCGCAGTTTTCACTGGGACGACTCGGCGGACCGTACGGCGATGGACTTCGCGGACCGTACGCCCGATCCGCTGAAGCTGCCGGGCGCCGGATCCACGTTGACGGCGCCGCGGCCGGTGGTCGACATGCAGCACCGGCGGCTGCTGGTCCGCTTCAGCCGCAACGGGCAGTTGCAGTGCGCTGTCTGGGACTTGGACGCCGCGGCCTCGGCCCCTCTGGGCGCCCCCGTGCACCACGTCGCGAATCTGCCCAGGCCCGTGTACGACGGACAGGGCTTCTGCCTCTACGGCTCCTACCTGTACATGCTGGAGGGCGAGGCCTACGCCGCCGGCGGGCCGGGCGATCCGGCGGACATGGGCACGACCTACATCACCCGGGTCGATCTGAACACGGGGGCCTCTGAGCGTGGGCTCACCCGTGCCCTGAAGAGCCTCGTCCACCGGGAGCCGGAGGGCATGAACATCATGCTCGTCCCCGATCCGGCCGTCCCCGGCCGTTTCCTGCCCCGGCTGACCTTCGGTTTCGCTTCGGGTACGTCGGGCGACCGCCGGGTGAACGTCGCGTCCAAGGACGCACTGGTCTAAGGGCGTTGGCCGAATAGAGGGCCAGGCCCCACTTCTGCGGCCGCGTGCGCGGCGCCTCTCGGTCGACCGACTGCCGACTGTCGGCTGCCGCCGTCCGACTGCCGACTGGCGGGTGCCGGCGGGCACCCAGCGCTGACGGCTGCCCCGGCCTGCGGACATCACCCGGCGAAGAGGCCGTGAAGAAGAACTCCGAAAGGGAAAAGTGAACAACCGTAAAGCGTATTACCGAAGTGCCGCAGTTTCCGTCGTACTCGTCTCCGCCCTCGGCTTCGGCGCGTCCACCACCGCCACCGCGGTGCCGTCGGCGGCAGCGGAGCCGCCCGCGGCGTCCGCACAGCTCGAGACCGGTGACGCGGACTACCCCGGCGCCGGCCAGGGCGAGATCACTCCCGTGCCCCAGTCGTTCCGTTCGGAGGCGAGCCTGGCCGCCGCCGCCATGACCCGCAGCGAAGCGATCAGGCGGGCCAAGTCGTGGGTCGGCAAGGGCCTTGACTACAGCTGGACGAATTACCACGAGGGCTACCGGATGGACTGCTCCGGATATGTCTCCATGGCGTGGGGCCTCTCCTCGTCGCTCACCACCCCGGCGTTCGTGCCGGGCGGTGTCGCCGAATGGATAACGAAGGCAGAACTCAAGCCCGGTGACGCGCTGCTGGACGACGACTCGGGTGCCGGCGGCCATGTGGTGCTCTTCGAGGACTGGGCCAACAGCGCCAAGACCTCGTACTGGGGCTATGAATTCACTCCCAGTGGTGTGCACCACCGCATCATCCCCTACCCCTACTTCAGCGGTAACGGCCCCTTCCTGCCCGTCCGCATGAAGAACATCGTCGACGACGCGGTCCCCGTCCCCGAGAAGCAGCAGGACGACACCGCGACCCGCGTGAACGCGGACTTCAACGGTGACGGCCGGGACGACATGGCCGCGATGTACGGCTACGACGACGGCAGCGTCGCCCTCTTCACCTTCCTGGCGAAGCCCGACGGCGGCTTCGCCGCACCGGTCAAGTCTTGGGCGGTCGGCCCCAAGGAGTGGTGGTTCGATCACGTCCAGCTGACGGCCGGTGACTACAACGGCGACGGCAAGGCCGACCTCGCCGCGATGTACGACTACAGCGACGGCTCGGTCGCCATGTTCACCTTCACCGCCAAGGCGGACGGCGGCTTCAACGCCCCCGTCAAGTCGTGGAACGTTCCGCCGGGCCAGTGGTGGCCGGAGCACGTGAAGCTCGCCTCGGGTGACTTCGACGGCAACGGCCGCGACGAGGTGGCGGCCTTCTACGGCTACGACGACGGACGGGCCGCCCTGTTCACCTTCAAGCCGGACGCGACGGGCAAGTTCGCCGACCCGGTGAAGTCGTGGAACGTACCGGAGAAGTCCTGGTGGGGCGAGCACGTCAAGCTCGCCGTGGGTGACTTCGACGGCAACGGCCGGGACGACGTGTCGGCGATGTACGGCTACGACTCCGGCGCCGTGGCCATGTTCACCTTCAAGTCGACGGCCGTCGGCGGCTTCACGGACCCGGTCAAGTCCTGGAGCGTGGAGCCCGGAAACTGGACCTTCGCCAACGTCAAGCTGACCGCCGGCGACTACAACGGCGACGGGCGCAGCGACGTCGGGGCCTTCTACGGCTACAGCGACGGACGGGCCGCCCTGTTCACCCTGACCGCCCGGACGGACGGCGGCTTCAACGCCCCCGTCAAGTCCTGGAACGTACCGACCGGGCAGTGGTGGGCGGAGAACGTCCAGATCGCCTCGGGCGACTCCGACGGCAACGGGCGCAGCGACATCGCCGCCTTCTACGGCTACACCGACGGACGGGCCGCCCTGTTCACCTTCAAGCCGGACGCGGCAGGCAACTTCGCCGACCCGGTGAAGTCGTGGAACGTACCCGAGAGGTCCTGGTGGGGCGAGAACGTGCAGCTCGGCTGAGCGGCACCGCGACTCCATGACAAGCACCCGGGGGCCGGGCGGGCATGACGCCCGTCCCGGCCCCCGGCCGCCGCCCATCGGAAGAGAACACGCACCCATGACGCGTACGACGCACCGCCTCAGACCTCTGATCACCGCCTCGGCCCTCGCCGCCCTCACGCTGACCGGGTTACCGATGGCGCAGGCAGCCACCACCGAAGCCGGATCGCAGCGCGCCACGCAGGACACCGAACCGGTCGGCTACCGAGGTCTGACCCTGGACGTTCCCAAGCGGTGGAAGGTCGTGGACCTGGAGAGGTCCCCGGCCACCTGTGTCCGCTTCGACACCGCCACGCTCTACCTCGGCCACCCCGGAGCCGAGCAGTCCTGCCCGGCCGACCCGGTGGGGGAGAAGACCGACGCCCTCGTCGTCGAGCCGCTCGCGGGAGCGACCGTCCTCGACCCGGCCGCCGTGATCCGCGTTCCGCCGGGCGGCACGCTGCCCGACCGGCTCCCGGCGAACACGGACCGCGAGGTGAGGATCGCGGTCGAAGGGGCGGGACTGCTCATCACCGCCGCTCACGGCGCCTCCACCCAGGCGATCAGCGCCGTAATCCGGTCCGGCAGGATCGGCGGCGACGCCCGCCCCGGCGCCCTCGCCACCGAGCCGGCGGCCCGGACGGCCGCGCCGCGCACCGCGCTCGCCGCCGCGGCTCCCACCACCGGATACACCGGCAAGGCATTCGACGCCTGCGCCGCCCCCTCCGGCTCCGCGATGACCGCGTGGCAGGCCTCGCCCTTCCGCGGTGTGGGCATCTACATCGGCGGGCCCACCCGGGTCTGCGCCCAGCCCAACCTCACCGCGGGCTGGGTGGACGCCCGTACCGCCGACGGCTGGCACATGCTGGCGATCTACGCCGGCCTCCAGGCCGGCGGGGTGTCGGCCACCAACGGCGTGCAGCAGGGCAGGACGTCGGCGGACGACGCCGTCGCCAAGGCCAAGGGCCTCGGGTTCTCGCCGAACTCGGTGATCTACACCGACATGGAGCCGTACTCCTCCGCGACGTACCGCACCCGTGTCATGGACTACATCTCCGGCTTCAGCGCGCGGGTGCGCGAACTCGGGTACCGGGCCGGGGTGTACGTGAACACCAGCAACTCGCCCGACATGGCCGCCCTGCACAACAACTCGCGCTACGCGAAGCCCGACGTACTGTGGGGCGCGAACTGGAACGGCCTGGCCGACGTCTCCAACTCCTCGATGAACCTGCCGGGCAGTACGTATTGGGGTGGCAAGCGACGCGTTCACCAGTACCTGGGTGACACCCCCGAGACGTTCGGCGGCGTCAGGATCAACATCGACTACAACTATGTGGACGTAGCCGGCGCCGCACCGCCGCCCGAAGTCGTCCGGGACAACGCGGCATCCCGCGTGAACGGTGACTTCAACGGCGACGGCCGCGACGACGTGGCCGCCATGTACGGCTACGAGGACGGCAGCGTCGCCCTCTTCACCTTCCTGGCGAAGGCCGACGGCGGATTCCTGGACCCTGTGAAGTCGTGGAACGTCCCGCCCAAGGAGTGGTGGTTCGAGCACGTCAAGCTGTCCGCCGGCGACTTCAACGGCGACGGCCGGGCCGACCTCGCCGCGATGTACGACTACTCCGACGGCAGCGTCGCGCTCTTCACCTTCCTGGCCAGGGCAGACGGCGGATTCAACGCCCCGGTCAAGTCCTGGAACGTACCGCCGGGGCAGTGGTGGCCCGAACACGTCAAGCTCGCCTCTGGTGACTTCGACGGCAACGGCCGCGACGAACTGGCCGCCTTCTACGGATACGCCGACGCGAGGGCCGCCCTGTTCACCTTCAAGACCGACACGGCCGGCCGGTTCGCCGCACCGGTGAAGTCGTGGAACGTCCCCGAGAATTCCTGGTGGGGCAAGAACGTGAAGCTCGCTTCAGGGGACTTCGACGGCAACGGCCGGGACGATGTGGCCGCCTTCTACGGTTACGACGACGGGCGCGCCGCGCTGTTCACCTTCAAGTCGACGGCCGTGGGCGGTTTCAGCGATCCGGTGAAGTCGTGGAACGTGCCGGAAAGGTCGTGGTGGGGCGAGAACGTCAAGCTCACCGCTGGTGACTACGACGGCGACAAGCGGGCCGACGTGGCGGTGATGTACGGCTACGACGACGGCGCGATGGCCCTGTTCACCTTCCTGGCCAAGGCAGACGGCGGATTCAACACCCCCGTCAAGTCCTGGAGCGTCGCCCCGGAGAACTGGTGGGCGGAGAACGTCCAGATCGCCTCCGGTGACTTCGACGGCAACGGCCGATCGGATGTGGCCGCCTTCTACGGCTATACGGACGGCAGGTCCGCCCTGTTCACCTTCGCGTCCGATGCGGGGGGACTCTTCGGTACGCCGCTGAAGTCCTGGAACGTGCCCGAGAAGTCGTGGTGGGGGGACCACGTCAAGCTCGGCTGACCCCTTCCCCCTCAACACCTGCCACCGCACCGGGGCGGCGGTGCCTGCCGGCGCCGCCGCCCCTTTCCCATGCCCGGCACGTGCCCGCGAGGCGTTCACGCCTCCCAAGGGCCGCCCGGGCGACGTACAGACAGGACTTCAACCATGACGAAGTACCGCGACAGGACCGAACGGGGCGCGGGAAGGCACGGCCTTCGCGCTGCCGCCGCCGCGACGGCCCTGCTGACCGGCTCGGCTGCTCTGGTGGGCATTCCGACCGCCACAGCCGCCTCCGTGGCCACCTGGGACAAGGTCGCCCAGTGCGAGAGCGGCGGAAACTGGAGCATCAACACCGGCAACGGCTACTACGGCGGTCTCCAGTTCTCCCTCAGCACCTGGCAGGCCTATGGCGGCAGCCGGTACGCCGCCTACCCGCACCACGCGACCAAAACGCAACAGATCCTCATAGGCGAGAAGACCCTGGCCGGACAGGGAGAAGGGGCCTGGCCCAGGTGCGGCCCCGCGGGCGGTCTCGGCAGTGACGACACGAACCCGTATCCCGCCGAGCCGGTCGAGCCCGCCTGGCGCGAGGACGCGGCGTCCCGCGTGCACGCCGACTTCAACGGCGACGGCAGGGACGACACGGCGGCCTTGTACGGGTACGCCGACGGGTCGGTCGCCCTGCACACCTTCCTGGGCAGGCCGGACGGCGGGTTCGCGGACCCGGTCAAGTCCTGGCGGGTGGCCCCGGGCAACTGGTCGTTCAAGCGCGTCAAGCCGGTCGCCGGCGACTTCAACGGCGACGGACGGGCCGACCTCGCCGCGATGTACGACTACGCGGACGGCTCGGTGGCCATGTTCACCTTCACCGCGAAGGCGGACGGCGGTTTCGCCGATCCGGTCAAGTCGTGGAACGTTCCGCCGGGCCAGTGGTGGCCGGAGCACGTGAAGCTCGCCTCGGGCGACTTCGACGGCAACGGCCGCGACGAGGTGGCGGCCTTCTACGGGTACGCCGACGGGCGGGCCGCCCTGTTCACCTTCAAGCCGGACGCGACGGGCAAGTTCGCCGACCCGGTGAAGTCGTGGAACGTACCGGAGAAGTCCTGGTGGGGCGAGAACGTCAAACTCGCCGCGGGCGACTTCGACGGCAATGGCAAGGACGACGTGGCGGCCTTCTACGGCTACGACGACGGACGGGCCGCCCTGTTCACCTTCACATCCACCGCGACGGGCGGATTCGGCGCCCCCGTACGGTCGTGGAACGTTCCCGAGAGGTCGTGGTGGGGCAAGAACGTCAAACTCACCTCCGGCGACTACGACGGCGATCAGCGCACGGACCTCGCCGTGATGTACGGCTACGACAGCGGAGCGATGGCACTGCACACCTTCCGCGCGAGGGCGGACGGAGGCTTCGCGGACCCGGTGAAGTCGTGGAACGTCGCCCCGGGGGAGTGGTGGGCGCACAACGTCCAGATCACCTCGGGCGACTTCGACGGCAACGGCCGGTCCGACGTGGCGGCGTTCTACGGGTACGACGACGGGCGCGGCGCTCTCTTCACGTTCACGTCGGACACGCTCGGCAGATTCGCAGCGCCGATGAAGTCGTGGGCCGTACCGGCGAAGTCGTGGTGGGGTGACAGCGTGCGGCTGGGCTGACAGCCGGAGGGACGACGGGCGGGCCGGGCGGTGAACTCCGCCGGGCCCGCCGCCGCCGACCGCTCAGCGGCCGTCGATCAGCGCCTCGGCCAGCTCCGGGGAGAACGTGCCGGCCGGCGGGGAGCCCGCCGGGCACTGCGAGGAGTTGCCGTCCGAGTCACCCGGGTTCTTGAGCCACAGCCGGTACTCCGCCCCGCCGGCGCTGCCGACCCGGGACGTCACGCCCAGCTTGCGCGCGGACGGGTTGCAGAACCCGACATGGCCGCTGCCCGGCGAGCCCGGGACGACGTAGCCGCCGTTGCCGTTGCGGGACGTGTCGACCACCCAACGGCTCGTCAGGCCGAAGTCGGCCTTGAGCTGGGCGGCCAGCCGCTTGGCGTAGTCGTCGGCGACGACGGTGTCGTCGAAGTTGGACACGTTGACCGAGACACCACGGGCCATGGAGACACCGGAGCGGCCCAGCAGGTATGCCATCTTCTTGAGGCCTATGCCCTGGGTGCCGCTCAGGTCCGGACCGAGCGTCCAGGTGGCGTTGCCCGCGTCCAGGTACGTCTGCACGAACTTGCCCTGCTGCCGCAGGTGCTGAGTGGCGTACGAGAGCATGTCGAAGCGCTGCTCGGCAGCCCCCTTCATGCAGGCGTCGTCGGAGGACTGGGCCACCGCGTCCGGCTCCAGCACGACGATCGCAGGACGGCCCGCGATGCCCTGCGCGAACTTGTCGATCCACGCCTTGTACAGATCCGGCGAGCCGGCCCCGCCGGAGGAGGCTCCGCCGCAGTCCCGGCCGGGGATGTTGTAGGCGACCAGGACCGGCACGCGGCCCTGTGCGGCGGCGGCGCCGACGTAGTCGGACACCTCGGTCTGGATTCCGGTGGCGGCGTTGTCGTCGGCGTCCCAGTCCCCGAACCACTTCACGGTGTTGTGGTCGGCGATGGCGGCCTTGATCTTCGCGGCGCGGGTGTCGCCCGGGTTGTTCTTGACCCAGGTCGCCGCGTTGTTGGCAGGGTCGACGTAGAAGCCCTCGCGGGCGGTGGAGGTGGTCAGGGAAACGTTGTCGATGACGACATCCGTCTTCACCGGCTGGCCGCCGAACTGGAAGGTGACCGCTCCGGTCGTGGTGTCGATTCCGGAGGTGAACGTCAAGGTGAAGCGCTTGGACACGGTCGTCAGATCGACGGTCCGGTCCAGTGCCGCGGTGTAGGGGGCGGCACCGAGCTGGGCGGTCGTGCGCAGCTTGGCCGCCGCGGAGGCCTTCGCGTCGAAGGACAGCGTGTACCGGACGCCTGGGCGGAGCCGGACGTCGTTCTGGCCGACCATGGCGTCCCACAGGTTGCCCGTCCCGGCGCCGACGGTCGCGACCATCGCCCCGCCGGTGGAGGCCATGGTGGCACCGGAGGACCACCAGCCGGTGGTCCCGGCGGCGAACGTGCCGTTGTTCGCCAGCTCGCCGTAGACCGGCTGCGCGTCGACCGCGGAGGCGGACGGGGCGGTGGACGTCAGCAGAGCGGCGGCCAGCACGGGGGCAGCGGTCGCCCGTAACAGTCCGAGTGTCGTGTTCATGGGGAACGGTCCTTCTTCCAGTCGTGACGGGCCGGCCGAGAACGGCGAAGGAACCCTCATGTGAAGGTCCCCCTCTTCGCGCGGTTGATCAGCAAAACGCACGGACCCACCTCCATGATCGCCCGACTGTCGATCACGGCACAACAACGTCCCGTGGGGAAGCCGTTCCGCTGCGGCTTGACGCCCTTCACTTTTCTCCACGCGCGCCGCGCACCGTTTGCGAGGGGGTCTCCCCGTACGTCTTGCGGTAATAGCCGGTAAAACGGCCCAAGTGCGTGAACCCCCAGCGCAGAGCCACGCCGGTGACGGTCTCCGTCGTGTGGCCGTAGGCGGCGGCGAGGAGGTCACGGCGCGCGCGGCCCAGCCGCACGCTGCGCAGATACGCCAGCGGGGTGACGGCCATGTGTGTCCGGAAACCCTCTCTCAGACTCCACACGCTCACCCGGGCGGCCTGCGCCATGTCGGCCACCGATATGGGTTCGTGGGCGTGTTCGACGCAGAAGTCCGCAGCGCGCCGTACGGCGGCGGGCAGGGCGGCCGGGCCCCGGCCCGCCACCGAATCGACCAGCGTGTGCGGTTGTGCGTCCAGCAGCCCGTTCACGAGGAGCTGCTCGAAATGCTGTACCGCCAGCGGTGAACGGACGGCGAGGCCGGAATCGGCGAACTCGGCGAAGTGCTTCACCAGACTCAGCCACGCCCTCACCGGCTCCGCCGCCTCGTCAAGCACGGGCATGAAGTCCAGGGACCTCTGCGGCGGGTCGCTGAGCCGGAGGCCGAGAGCCTGATCGACCATCGGACGGGGGATGATCAGGACCCGGTTCAGGCTGTCCTGGTTCCAGCGCATCGATACGTTCTGCCCCGGCCCGATGACACTGAGCGGCGAGGAGAGCGCCTCTCCGTCCACGGTGATGGAACCGCCGCCGGCGAGCGGAACATGCACGTTGTAGAAGTCCAACGGCGCTCCGGGGGTGACCTCGACCTCGGCGCCGTACCCCAGCTCGTACAACCCGATCTTCCCTTGGTGGGCACACCGGAAGTGACCGTCGAGCGGATGATCAGCCCGCACCGACAAGCGATTAGGAGCGAACCTCGTGCTGATCAGATCATGCAGCTCCTCCACGTCGCTCCCTCGGAAGAGGAGACCCTGGTCTCCAGCCGCCGCATCCTCTAATTCGGTTTCGTCCATGGCAGGCGTACGCCTCTCTCGTGTGGTGGTGTGGATCTCGGCAGGCCGCCCCGCGGGCGGGCATCCCAGCATTGATCACGCTGAAAGCCCGCAAACCACCGGGGTGCTCATCGTGGAGGCAGGCTCAAGAGGTGAGCAGTTCCACGGCTTCGTCGGTGCCGGGGTCGCGTCCGCCCGAGCGGACCGCACGTCGAAGCGGTGATCGGCGATGCGCCCGCGTGGTGGGACGCTCGCCTGATCGAGCGGATCGTCAGCCACGGGGAGCGGGAGTTGGGCAGCCGTGATGTCTCCGGTTCGCGGCCGGGGACGCGTGTCGGCAGTGATGGCGTACTTCGAGGCCGCGGGCCGGGTCAGTCGTCGAGGCGGGTCGTGCCGAGCCGGCTGACCATGGCCGGGTCGCGGTGGTCGAAGAACAGTGACCTGCCGGTGTCCAGGGTGGCGATCTGGGACATCTGGTCCTCGGTGAGCCGGAAGTCGAAGACGTCGAGGTTCTCCGCCATGCGCTCGGGGCGGACCGACTTGGGGATGGTGACGATGTCGCGCTGGATGAGCCAGCGCAGGACGACCTGTGCCACGGACTTGCCGTGCTGGTCGGCGATGCTGCTGAGGACCGGGTGGGTGAAGAGGTTGTTCCTGCCCTCGGCGAACCCGCCCCAGGACTGGATCTGGACCCCGCGCTCGCGCATGATCTCCTGGTCGGCGGTGCGCTGGAAGAACGGATGGGTCTCGATCTGGTTCACCGCAGGCGTGACCTCGTTGTTCTCGATGAGGTCGACGAGCCGGTCGGGGTAGAAGTTGGCCACGCCGATCGCCTTGATACGCCCCTCCCGGTACAGGTCCTGCATGGCACGCCACTGCCCGTAGACGTCGCCGAAGGGCTGGTGCATCAGGTACAGGTCGAGGTGGTCCAGGCCCAGCTTGTCCATCGACCTCTCGAAGGCCCGCCTGGTGCTCTCCTCCGCGGGGGCGTCCTGGACCCACAGCTTGGTGGTGACGAACAGCTCCTCGCGCGGGATCCCACCGTTCTTGATCGCGCGGCCGACGGCTTCCTCGTTGCCGTAGGCGGCGGCGGTGTCGAGCAGACGGTAGCCGACGGCCAGGGCTTCGGTGACGGCCCGCTCCGTCTGCTCCGGCGGGATCTGGTAGACACCGAAACCGAGGATCGGCATCTGGACGCCGTTGCTCAGCGCGACGGTCTGCATGAGGTTTCCTTACCGTGGTTCGGGTGGGCTGCGGCCCGGGTTCCATATCCGGACTCCGTACGGCGAGGCGTGGCTGACCGAGCCCGCAACCAGCGGACCGCTCATCGCCACATTCCCGCGCCCGGGGTGTTCCCGCGAGCCGGGACGGCGGCGGCTGCGCAGGGACGCGGCAGTGCCGCCGGGCAGGTCAGTACGTGAACGCGGCCTTCTCGGTGGTGGACCAGACCGTGGTGCGGGCCGATGCATTCCCCCGTTCCGGCCGGCACAGAACGTGCTCAGGTGGTCCAGCAGGGTGAGGTGTACGACGTGGCGCGGGCGGCGGGCGGTCGGCCGGCTCGGGGCCTGATTCCGCCGACGGGACGCCGGGCCGGGTCTGTGGTCGCGGGCGGTGGCTGAGGCGGTGGACGCCGAGGCGGTGCGGGCGGCGCACCGGCTGGCGGAGGCCCTGGGGGTCCAGCTCCCGCTGCGCCGGCCGCCCGGAACGTTCCCTGCGGGGTACGGAGCAGGACCACCGCGCCGGAAACCATCAGCTCACGCGCGGCGGCTCGTCCGGGATGCCCGATCGGCGCTGGGACTGAAGCGAGCAGGCACTGCGCACCCTCTCACCGAGGAAATCAAGACCGGCGAGACGCGGGCAATCCCGTCGGTCGCCTCGCTGTACCGGGCGCTCGCCGAGGCCGAGGACGCCACGGCGGACGAGGCCAGGATCCTCATACGTCGCCCTGCCGCCGCCCGCGCGGCCCGGTGTGGCCTGCGGGCGGTGTTCCAGGCGGGGCCGGGCCGGCGCTCTCTGTTGTCCGCGCCCTCGGTTCCGCCGGTGTGGGGCCGTAGGGCAGCACTCTCTGTCGCCCACCCCCTCAGTCCGCAGGAAGCTTGCTCACGCAGTCAGGCTCGCGGTCAGTGCATGAGACGGCCGTGAGGGGAAAGCCGCCGGGTATGACACGCACACCGAACCCAGAGCACAGTGACAACGGCGAGCACCTCACCGGCCGGGATGGCCGCGCGGGCCCGGATGAGCAGGTCGAGGAGCAGGCGCCGGATCGGCCTTCTGAGATGCCCAAGCGGTCATGGCCGGCGGTGCTGCGCGGCACGCTGAAAGAGTTCAAGGACGACGAGCTGGCAGACCGGGCGGCGGCGCTGACGTACTACGGGGTACTGGCCCTCTTCCCAGCGCTGCTGGTGCTGGTGTCTTTGCTGGGCGTCGCCGGCGAGTCCGCGACGAAGCAGGTGCTGGACAATCTTCAGAAGCTGACTCCCGGCTCCGCGCGCGATGTGATCAGCAATGCGGTGCAGCAGCTTCAGGAGAACAGCGGCGTCGGCTCGCTCCTGGCGATCGTCGGACTGGCCGTCGCGATCTGGTCCGCCTCCGGGTACGTCGCCGCGTTCATCCGCACCTCCAACGCCGTCTATGACATGCCCGAGGGCCGCCCGGTGTGGAAGGTCCTCCCGCTTCGTCTCGCCCTGACCGTCACGCTGATGATCCTCGCCGTTGCCAGCGCGCTGATCGTGGTTTTCACCGGCGGCCTCGCCCGCCAGGCCGGAGCCGCCCTGGGGATCGGTGACAGTGCGCTGACGGTGTGGTCAGTCGCGAAGTGGCCAGTCCTGGTGCTGCTCGTCACGATCATGATCGCGATCCTGTACTGGGCGGCGCCGAACGCGAAGGGCCGCGGCTTCAAGTGGGTGACCCCGGGCAGTTTCCTTGCCCTGGTGATCTGGATGATCGCCTCCGCCGGCTTCGCGTTCTACGTCGCGAACTTCGCCTCCTACAACAAGACGTACGGCACCCTCGCAGGCGTCATCATCTTCCTGGTGTGGCTGTGGATCACCAACCTCGCGATCCTCCTCGGCCTTGAGTTCGACGCCGAAATGGTCCGCCAGCGCGCGGTCGCGGGAGGCCATCCTCAGGACGAGGAGCCGTACGTCGAGCCTCGCGACACCCGCACGTGGAGTGATGAAGACCGGCGCCGCCTGGAGTGAGCCGGTGTGGAACGGCCTCTGGCCGAGAAGCCGCTGGGCATTGAGACCTCGACATTCGCGGCCGCCGTCCGGGACTGCCGCCGAGCCGATCCGCACCATGCCTCTTCTGCGACGACGACCGCACCGGCCCCGACCTCATGCGCCACACGGTCGAGGGAGCCAAGGCGGAACCGTCGTGCCACCCGCCACAGACCAGACCGACCACTCCCGGCTGCGCGACACTGCTGGGACGGCTACCAGAGATCAGCCCGACCCGACACAACTCGGCCCGGCACATGCGGGGCTTTCAGCCCCTGCCGCCGAAGTTCCAGGCTTCGATGTCGCGGTAGCGGATCGGTCCCGGGCCCCGGCCGAGGTTGCTTCCGACCAGGTGCAGGCGTTCGGCGTGCCAACGGCGGCCGGTGAACGCGGCGAGTCCGGTGGCGGCCTCCACCGCGCAGGAGGGATCGTTCCGGCGGGAGCGGGCCAGCGTCAGATGGGGGTGCAGCGGCCGGTCCTCAAAGACGACACCGCAATTCTTGACCACGGCGCGCACCTCGGCGGCGAGCACGTGCAGCCCTTCGAGGTCCCCACCGATCCCACTCCACAGCACCCGCTCGCCGAAGTGCCCGCCGCCGTGCAGGGCCAGCTGTACGGGCCGGTGCTGCGCCGCGAGGTCGGCGAGCGGTGGCCGCAGGAGGGGAACGGCCGTAACGGGGAGCTCGCCGAGGAACGCGAGAGTGATGTGCCAGTCCTCGATGCGGTTCCACCGCATGCGCGGGTACGCGTCGTAGGCGGGCCGCAGCTCCCGTGCCAGCTCCTCTTTCGCATCGTCGGGCGGGGCGAGGGCGATGAACACACGAATGGTCGAGACCTGAATCTGTTCGTTCACGAGAGACTTCGTACCGTGCCTCGGGTGGTTCAGTCATCTTCTGTTCCGTACTCGCAGTGTGGCCTGCACCACGCCTCTCCGGCATCTCACCCGGCGCCCCCTCCCGCCTTCGCTGCCTGTGACCGGGGGAGCCGGCACGTCCCCGGTGAACCCCGGTCCTGTGGGTCCGGTCAACGGCCAGACTCGCCCGCGACGGCGGAGAGCGGCAGCCGTCCGGGTTGGCAGCCGTCTCGTCCATGGTTGCCGTCGTTATCAAAGAGCGCGGGCGTTGCCGCGCCATCCAGTGACTGGCCCGCGCGAGCGGCCTCGCCCCTCAGTGGCTAGAACCCTCGCAGGGGGCAGCGCGGCGCCGCGGTCCCTCCACTCCGAGACGCTGACCGGGGGCAGTCGTCGTGTCGCTCCGTGCCGATTCACCCGGTCGGCGTAACAGAGGCGTCATCGGTGTCGGCCGTTGCCTTTCACCCTGAACAGCGCCTGGCGCGGTCCCTTGCACACCGTGATGCCTGTCGGACGTGACGCTGCCGCCGGATATGCCCTGCTCAGCGGGGTCGGGAAGGGACATCCGCCGACAGCCCGACTTGACATGGCACGGCCCCTGCCGCCGGTAGCAAATTTCCTTCCCCTTCAACACGCCAAAATCTGCTCTGGCCGGAGTAGACATTGGATGGTGGTGTGGTTATGGTTTCTCTCGTAGCCGAGATCAAGCAAGGCCCGGCAGAGATGAACTGCCGGGCAGCAGTATGCAGTTGGCGTGGCGGTGCAGTGGTGGAGTTCGGAAGCCGGGTTGTTGCGGGATGGCGACGGGACTGACGACTGGACCGGGTGGCTCGCAGTGTTCAGGGGCCGCCAAGGCAGTTTCCGTAGGTGCAGTGCAGCAGTACCAGCAGCAGTGCAGTACTCAGTGGTCTCTCAGTGAAGGCGTCGGCTGCGGGCGCGCGTGCTGGGAGGTCCGGCAGTGGGGTTCCAAGCCGGTGAAGACGCAGGATGGGCGACGGGGCTGGCTGCCGGACGAAGTGGCTCTCTATCGCCACGAGTAGTTGGCAACACCAGCAGTACTCAGCGGTTGCAGTACAGCGCTTTACCCGCAGTGCGCAGTGTCAGCAGTTCCCCGCAGTACCAGTAGTGGCAGTACCGGTTTGACAAGTAGTCGATTCCAGAGGGAAGAACGGAGGAGTGGAGCGCCATCAGGATCGCCCGGGCGGCGGAAAGAGCCCGGGTACCGCAAGACCTCAGATTGGCAGGTGGTCTCCGGTCACGCACCGCGATCCCCGCACCCTTGCCCAGACGTTCCTCGGGGCAGGCCTGCGGACACAGTAGGCCGGCGCAGTATTACAGCCGGCAGATGGTGTTGTTATTCCTTCGGGGCCTTGGTGCCGTACGGCACCAAGGCCCCTCCACGCGTTCCGTTCCCCCTCACGCCTGATTCCCAGTGGGGTGCTCTGACGGCAGAGGGTTCCCGAGGCCGCCTCGATGGCAACGACTCGACTTGTCGAACACCCGCCCACCGCGCCGTAGAAGCTGCACGCGCCGTCGCAGCGGACGCGCCGCCCGCCCTCGATGTCCGGTGGGTAGACGATCACCGCAGAGCGGGGGAGAGGTTTCGTGCGTCCCAGCATTCCCCGGCGTGGGCGCGGACCGGCAGTCGGCTGGCGCCGTGCCGCGCTCAATCAACCACGCGGGCGGGCCGGGCACCGGCCCCCACGGAAGCGAGGACCGCGAACCCACCGCCGCCCGGCCCGGGCGGAGCGTGCCGCGAGGGGCACCACGATCCAGGGTGACGACCTGCCGGCCGGCTCACCAAGCCTGGCCGAAGACTGGGAGGCCGCCTGGTACTACGCCTGCTACCCGCCGCTGGCCCGGCGGGGGGACACTGCCGGCCGTGCCCCTTACTGTGGCGGGCATGGGCTATGGCGTGTACATCGCCTGGCGTACGCCGTGGTGGAGAGGGTGAGCTGATCACCACGCAGGAGTGGGCGGTCGTCCCTGCCGACTCCGACCTGGAGATGGTTCAGGGCTAAGGGATGACGTGCTCGTCATGGCGGTGGATGTGGACGGTCGGTTCCAGACCCGGGTCCTCGTCGCGGGCTGGCCGTGTAACCACAGTGTGCAACCGTCTTCACCGGGCTGCTGGTTGTGGTCGGCGACGGCGACGGGCCAGATATTCCGGGCGTTGTGTCGGCGAAACCGACCGGCCATGACACACTCAGAACTCATCTGTCGGTGGTCGAGGTCCGCCACGGTTGCCGAGGTGCCCGACGACGCGCTGCTGCGGGTGCTCACCCACCGTCTCCCGGGCGAGTCGGCCTATTCGGATCCGAACGTGAACCCGCGTGAACCGCCGGGAAGCGCGACGCTTCACAACGCCGGTACTCGGAACGTCCAAGCAAACCAACGCTGGCTGGGAGTTCGTAATGGCGCGGATGGTCCTGCGTGACAAGACCGCGAAGAATCCTGGAGGGCAGGTTTCCGGAAAACCTCCCCTGTCTGCGCTCGGCCGGGTGCTGGCCATGATGCTGGCCTTCGTGGGGGCGGTGGCCTTTGCGGTGGTGCTGGCCCGGCTGACTCTGGAACCCTCGGCAGCTTCCGTACAGTTGACGCACAGTAACCTGCGCCCTGGTGACTCCATCCGTGCTTATCTCGAGCAGCCCCTGTCTCGTGACACGGTCAAGCAGCTCGGCGGCAATATCGTGTTGGGGATACCGTTCGGTGTGCTGCTGCCGGTACTGGTGCCCCGAACGCGAGGACTCCTCCGCGTGGCGGCAGCCACCGCTCTCGTGATGATCCTCGTCGAACTCGTCCAAGGCGCCCTCATCACCGGGCGCGCCTTCGACATCGATGATGTTCTGCTCAACACTACGGGTGCCCTCATCGGTTATCTGCTGATCGGCCTCTGGCTTGGCCGCGCAGTGCATCCCCGACGCCGGCACTGGTGGCACCGGTTCACCAAACGCGAGATGAGTTCTACGGACCCGGCATAGGTCAATCCTCGGTGCGGGAATCGCCGCTGCGGCAGGTGGCTTGCCGCCTCTGCGCCGACGTCGGCCACCTCGCTTTTCCGCGTCCGCGGAAGCGAGTGGATGCGTAGCCGACGGGGGCAGGGGGAGCACCACGGCCGGCCCCCGCGAACCGCATCCGCGCCTGCCCTTCGCAGCGTGGTCACCAGCCTCCCGAACTGGCGAGAGGCTCGGCCCGGTAAACGGGGCTATCCAGGACGGCTCCGACGCCGTGATCACATCAGCGTGATCATTGCACTGGGCGAAAGCCTCACCCGCAGGTGGGAGGTGGCGCTTCAAGAACACCCAGTCCAGGACCATCGTTCTTTTTTGGAGTTCGACGACCCCACCAGCGGGCGCTCCTGGCCCACCGCCAGTTGACTCCGCGCGTCATCGTCAGGGAATCAGGGACCGTCCAAGGCGGCCCACGCCCCATCGGCATCCGGGCGGATCTCTACGTAGCGAAGGGCATGCCCGCTGGAGGAGTCCACTGCTCAAGGGCGCGCCGAGAAGGCGCCTGTGCCGGACGTCGTGCGGTGGAATGTCTCCGGCTGCCGCGACGACAGCGTGCGGTCAGGACCTCGAAGGTTCAACGCAGCAGCACTGATGCTGCCATCGCACCGGGGCTGGCTTCCGGACGGGGCATGGGTAGATGTGTGGGCGGCGAGGTGTTCTATGAGACCGCGTTCGGAGGCTCGGTGTAAGAGCCTGTCGTGGGGGAGCCGGCCGGGGTGTAGTAGACGGAGCGCCCCTGCTTGGAGCGCTCGAGGAGCCCGCGGGCGACACCCTGTTCGAGGGTGTTGCGGATGACTGCTGCCTGCACCGTGCGCTCAGGATGGGCCGCGCTCACCATGTCTGTGACTTCGGCTGCGGACTTGGGTTCTGTCTGACCGGTGATGACAGCGGTGACAAGCTCACGCCAGGAAGGACCCTCGGTCTTCTTCGGAGTCCGGGCCTTCGCGGCGGCCTCCCGCGTCCGGGAAGTCTTACCGGTTTCCGACTTGAGTGCTGCGGTCTTCTCCTCCTCCGGAGAGCCACTGCGCGCGGCAGGCACTGATGTACGCCTCGTACCACGCTTCGCGACCTGAGTAGTCGCAGACTCCGCCGCGATACCCAAAGCCTCCTGCATCTTCAGGAGAACCTTCTCGTTGTCCTCCAGCTGGCTCAGTTCCTCCTGCAGCCGCTGCAGTTCGGTCCGCGTCTGCTCCTGCGCAGCCTGGTTCGCTGAGAGATCGCCGGCGATCTGCTGCGCGTAATCGGCCTTGATATGAGCCGCGCTGGTTGCTGTGGTCATGGGTTCCTCGCCATCTTTCGTGTTGATGCGTGTGATGCGATGGTACGCAGTGCGGGTGCCTGCAACGCCGAACCGCGTACCCAGAACCGGTGGCGGTAGTCGGGCCAGGCGGCTGGGTGCGCATCGCGTGCCTATTGGCCGGAGAGCACTTGTTCGGTAGCTGTCGCATTCCTTTCAGCACGCGGCGTGGCGGGGGCTGGTGTTCCTACAGGTACACCGCCTACTCCGCCCTGAGACAGGGAGTTTGGCTGACGTCAACGAACTCATGCAAGCGGCACTGCAAGACCCACTGCACGGGGGCCACGGCGGCGGGGTCCCGCACCATCGAGGCAAGCGGGATGACGGGCGTCGAATTCCGCATCAACACGTCGTTGCCGTTCGTGCCGGTGAGGTTCGTTGAATGCGTCCTGCCGGTGCACGCGAACATGCTCACGACGTCGCGCGCGATGACGGGATCGGGGCCACCGCCCATCCGTTGGTCAGCGAGACGGGCTGTCCTACGGTTTCGGCGGTACGGCGGACGCGGGCAGGTCGAGAACACGGGCGAGGGCGGTGGAGACGGCGGCGGAGTGGTCAGGCAGGTGCTTGGAAATCCAGGCTGCTGCCAGCGCGAGGAAGCCGGCCAGGTCGCGCTCGGCGTCGGCGAGCAGGTGGCGGAACTCGGTCACGGACAGTTCGATCACCCGGCTGTCACTCTGCTCGGCCTCGACGGTGAGCCGGATGGTGTCGCCGACGCGTTCGGCAACGGACGACTGGGGGTCGTGGCCGAACCAGAGCGCGCTGTCCCCGTCGAAGAACTGGTGCCAGTCGCGCCAGTCCTCCAGCCCGTCGCAGCAGCCGGGCACGAAGCTGATGCCTGTGGAATGGTCCGTGACGCGCAGGCCACCGGATGCGTAGAGGTTGTCGCAGGTCAGCAGCCCGTGCAGGAATCCACCAAGCGGGTCGGCCGGCCGAGGCGGGCAGCCGCCATCCTGATCGGGGTCGACGTCATTCCAGCCGACGATACTCATCACCGCCGTCCCGACTTGGGCGGGTGAGAGCTCACCGCTGAGTGGCAGGAAGCTGAACGGCTCAACTTCGGCGACAGGCCAGAGGTCGAAGCCGTCGGCGTTGTATATCTCCAGGACGGGCTGCATCACGATCACCTGGTGAAGTGTTCCGCACCCCCGCCCCTGTCGCCTCCCGATTGCACCGAGCATCCTCGTCCCCGCCAAGCCTGAACCAACAAGGGAAGCTGAGTCCCTTCGGTTGTGCCTCCCTGAGCACATGCCAGGTGCGTGCCGACAACTGAACTCACGGATGAACTCACGGAATCACAAGATCCCCGTCAGAGACGAAAACGTGAATGCTCACAAGAACCCGCTCTACTCGGACTCACTGGTGAGGCAGGCGTGGCAGAGGCATCCGTCCGGGTGTCTGATGACTCGACGCCCTTGCGTGGGGACGTCGTATGCCTGTCCGCGTGCAGCTTGAAGTGGCGGCCGCAGTGGATCGTGTCTCGTTTGGTGACCGAGCACCATGGGCTTCAGGGCTTGGCTGTCGTGGGTAGCAGGGTGAGAGGGGCGTCGCGCGACAGACGCCGGATTCCGGGTGCGCGGTACAGCAGCGCGAGGGCCCCGCCCGCGCGCCGACCACGATCAGCGGCTCCAGCCACAGGCCGGTGACGTCCTCCCCGTACAACGCGCCCAGCAGGCTGAGCATGCCCATGACCAGCGCGACGAGTACGAGCGACAGCGCGGTGACGCCCACAGCACCACCGCAGCCACCTCCAGGACCCGGCCGAACGCCGTGGGGCTCGGGTTCGGGGTTGCTGTGTGCGTGTCGGACTCCCTGGTGCTGACCTTCGGTGACGTGATCAGTCTGGGAGACGGGCGTGGGCAAGGGCTGAATACGCGTACTCAGATCGTGGCGGCGGCCGCATGCTCAAACTGGTGACGGCCAGGCCCGGCGCATCGCGTAGCGGGTCATACGTCGAGGGACTCGCGTTCCTGTCACCGAACGCGGAGCGGAGCACGGCGGTAGGGGCGCCGACACGGGCGATGGGGCAGAATCCCGCGCTGTGATGATCACCGCTCTCGAACTCAACCGGGCGACCCTCAGCCGCCAGCTGCTGCTGGAGCGTGAGCCGCTGACCGTCCCCGACGGGCTGCGGCGCGTGGTCGCGCTTCAGGCGCAGCACCCGGCCTCGCCGTACGTGGCGCTGTGGAACCGGCTCGCCGGTTTCGATCCCGCCGAGCTGGACGCCGCCTACACCGGACGCTCGGTGGCCAAGGCGACCCTGATGCGCATCACCCTGCACACGGTGCACGCCGAGGACTATCCGGTCTTCCGCGCGGCGATGCAGCCCACCCTGTACGCCTCCCGGCTCGGCTTCCGCTTCGCGGCCACGGGGCTGACCCCCGCGGATGCCGACGAACTGGTGCCGGAGCTGCTGGCCTTCACCCGCCGGCCGCGCACCTCGTCGCAGATGCGGGCGTGGGTGGAGGAGCGGGTCGGCGCCGAGAGGAAGGACGGGGCGTGGTGGGGGCTGAAGGCGTACGCGCCGCTGCACCACGCCCCGACGGACGCGCCGTGGTCCTTCAGCCTCCGGCCGTCCTTCCTCACGGCCGGGACGGGGCACCTCCCCGCCGGGCGGGCGGTGGAGCCCCAGGCGCTGCGGACCCTGATCCTGCGCTACCTGGCGGGGTTCGGGCCCGCGTCGGTGGCGGACGTGGCGCAGTTCGCCATGGTGCGGCGGGCAGACGTCCGCGAGGCGCTCGGCGCTCTGGACAGCGCCGTTGAGCAGCTCCGGGGACCGGACGGCGATACCTTGTTCGACCTCCCGGGCGCTCCCCGGCCGCCCGCGGAAACCCCCGCCCCGCCCCGGCTGATGGCGATGTGGGACAGCGTTCTGCTGGCCTACGCCGATCGCGGTCGGGTGATACCCCCGGCCTACCGTCCTCTGGTGATCCGGAGGAACGGCGATGTACTGCCCACCCTGCTGGTGGACGGCCATGTCGCCGGTGTGTGGCGCCAGGTGGACGGGCTCATCGAGGCGACGGCTTTCCGTCCGCTGTCACCCGCCGTCTGGGACGGGCTCGCCGCGGAGGCTCAGCGACTGGCCGCGCTGCTCGGCGACCGCGAGGCGGCGGTCTACGGCCGCCACCACCACTGGTGGGCGAAGCTCCCCGAGGCCGAGGTGCGGCTGCTGTGACCGGCCGTTCTCCCGCCCGGACTTCCGTGGCACGTGGTGGAGAATGCCGCCTTCGGGGCGGAAGACCTCGTAACGGCGGCGGTTGAGTGCCGTTGTAGCGATTCCGTTCCCTCGCAGGCCTTCTGACCTGCGAGGGCGGCTCCGCATACTGACGCCGTGACTGACATCGTCAAGTACCTGCCCCAGGCCGCGATACCCGCGGGCGGCGCCTCTGTCTGGGAGGCCGAGGACGCCCGGCGCTGGCTCGGCGCACGTGCTCCGGCGGCCTTCGCGCCCATTCTCGGCGGCTGGGTCCTCGCGCCGCCGGTCCTCCTCGCGGTCATCCTGCTCGGATGGAACGGCCCCGAGATCCCGGAGGTCGGTACGGCGTGGGCGGGCTACCCCGCGGCGGTGCTCCTGCTCGTCCTGCCCGCCTGGTACCGCTTCCTGCCGGTCGCCACTGCCGTATCCGTGCCGGTGATCGCGCTCGACGCGGCGCTCGGGCTGTACGGATCGGAACCGGGCGACCGGGCGGGCCGGGCGGGCGCGTGGCTGGTCCTGGGCCTCTGCACCCTGGCCCTCACCGGCGTCCTGCTGCGCCTGCGGGCACGGCGGCGCCAGCGGGCCCTCTTCCTCGCCGCGGCCGGCGCCGCCCGCCACCCGGTCCCCAAGAACCTTCCGAGGGGCCACCACCGCCGCGGCCTCCGGCTGAACCTCACCGGTACGGCGCTTTGTGTCGCCGCCGCCGCCTTCCTGTTCTGGGGCCTGGAGCGGGACCTGGAGGCGGCGGGCAACGGGGCTCCGTACGACGCCACCGGCCAGCAGGTCGTGGCCCTGCTGCTGCTCGCCCCCGGTACCCCGCTCCTCGGCCGCGGCATCGCGGCATGGTGGGCCGCCCGGCGGCTGCACCGCGGGCCGCAGCCCGTCCTGCGCGTCGGAGTCCGGCACGACACGCTCACGGACTGCGACTGGCTCTTCGCGGACGCCCGGATCACCACCGCCGAGCCCCTGGTCGGCTTCCGCGACCGGTTCGACGACCGCAGCGGCCCCGACGGGCGGATCCTCGTCGGCGGGCCGACGAAGGCGCTGCGCGAGGAGCACCACGACATCAACGAGAGGCGCGAGCCGTACGAGGCGATCATGTACGGGCTGCCCTGTGAGGGGGCCGAGGTCATCGTCGAGTTCGCCGTCTACCGGAGCTACACCGAGATCGTCTCCAGCGTCACGGCGGCTCCGCTGCTGGCCGTCCGCCGCCCCGGGCTGCGGCTGAGGGAGTGGAGTCCGGCCCGTACCTCGTACGCGTTGCAGCGCGAGGCCGACGAGGAGCGCGACCGCGAGCGCCGCGAGGAGGAGGCCGCCCGCCGTCGGGAGAGTTCCGGCAGCTCCAGCTGCGGCTCCTCCGGCGGCTGCGGTTCCTCCAGCAGCTGTGGCAGCGGCTGCGGTGGCGGGGGAGGCTGCGGCGGCGACTGAACAGGGGCTCTCCCGCCAGGCCGCGGTGGGCCGAGGCGACGGGTTCGCGGCGCGGGCGGCGCGGCGGTGTTCGGCGTTGACGCGCTGGGCTGTCGGGCCTGATACCGCACCGACCTACTGTGTACGCAGGCCTGCCCCGAGGAACGTCTGGGCGAGGGTGTGGGGATCGCGGTGTATGACCGGAAGCCATCTGCCTCTCTGAGGTCCTGCGGTACCCGGGCTCGTTCCCGCCGCCCGCCGTCGGCGGGGTCGCGGTCGATGCCGGCGAGCATGGCGGTGACGAACTCCTCGCGGGTCACGTGCCCGTCGCCGTCGGTGTCCGTGGTGGTGCACAGGTGCTTCCACCAGGTCTCGAAGGCCTCGTAGACCTGTGCTTCGCGCTCGGCGGACAGGTGCAGGGCCGGCAGACGTTGTGCGCCTGGCCTGGAGGTCGGCGCTGCCGACGCGGCCGTCTCCGGTCTGGTTCAGGACTTGGCGGAACAAGGCCCGCAGGCGGGCCGGGCGGCTGTCGCCGGCCTTGCTTCGCCGGGGTGCGGGAAGCCGGCCCCGGCCGGCAGCCGGATCGGGACGCCGCCGGGTACCGGTGGCGGAGGGCCGCGTCGCGGGAACGCCGTCCACCGGGGTGCGGTAGCGCCAGTGCTCGGGCAGCGCGTACATCAGCGTTCGCATGCCGCGGTGCAGCGTGAAGGAGACCAGGGTCGCGCGTCGGGTACGGGGCAGATCGAAGCGTTCCTGGAAGGACTCGGGGAGGCCGGCGAGGGTCAGGGAGCGCAGCGTATGGGCGGCGTATGGGCGGCGTATGGGCGGCGACGGCGCGCAGAAGCGGCCAGGCCGGCTTCAGGCGGCCGAAGCGGCGGGGTGCCGGCGCTTCGCGGAGCATGTCGAACAGGAGTAGCGCACGCGCTCGTTGTATTCGAGGCGCTCACGGATGGCGCGCGGTCCATGTAGGCGGGCACATCCGCCGCCGTGGCCGGGGGAACAGCTCGTCGGGCAGGGCGAATTCCGCGCACACGGTGCGGAATTCGCCGTAGATCTGTTGCCCACACGCGCACCGTGGCGTGGGATCGGCGGTCTGCGGGACCAGCAGCCGCCATTACGTCTCCTCAAGGAAGGGAAGCGGAAGGGGCACCGGGGACGACCGGAGAGAGACGACGCGGTATCCGCAGAACTCGACGCGCGAACGGGGGAGAGGGACCGGACCCGGTCGCTGAATTCAGCCGTCCGGGAGACGACCGCCCACCTGACGCGAAGGGCCGGCGATGTGTCGCGTCGCCCGCATCGTCAACGCATCCCGCACGCCCCGCCGCCCGCTCCGCGGCGGGGGGCGACAGCCCCGCGTCCTCACTCGACGACGAGGTCCGCCCGGGCCCGCCCCGGTGCGATCAGGCGGGCGTTCGCCTCGTCCGACCGGGCCACCCACGCCACCGCGTACGCCGCTTCCTTGCCGTGGCGGACATGGCGGTCGACGAGCCGCCGCACCCGGGTCTCCTCGTCGGGCGCCAGGAACCAGACCTCGTCCAGCAGCGGCCGCACCGCTGCCCACTCCCCCTCCTCGTACAGCAGGTAGTTCCCCTCGGCGATCACCAACGGAACGCCCGGGTGCACCGGGATGCTCCCGGCGACGGGTTCCTCCAGTGAGCGCTCGAAGGCCGGCGCGTAGACCACGCCGGAGGCGGGACCGACCAGCCGGTGCAGCAGGGCCGCGTATCCGGCGGCGTCGAAGGTGTCCGGCGCGCCTTTGCGGTCGGCCCGTCCCAGGCGTACCAGCTCGGCCTGGGCGAGATGGAAGCCGTCCATCGGGACGACGACGGCCGACTCCGGCCCCAGCGCCCGAGCGAGGCGGGCGGCCAGGGTGGACTTCCCGGCGCCGGGCGGCCCCGCGATCCCGAGGACGCGCCGCCCGCCCGACGCCGCCAGCGCGCGGGCCCGCCGGTGCAGCTCTTCGAACTCCATCCCCACATCCTGCACGAGCCGGCGGACCGGGCTCGATCCCGGCCTCCGTGTGATGCGGACGGGGCCCACGGCGGTGTCGTCCTCAGTGGGTGAAGAGTTGCCGCGCGGAGGGTGTCCGTCGGCGAGGGCGGCTGGCGGGGCCGCAGGGCCGCAGCCGCCGGTATGGCGGGTATGGCGGGTATGGCGGTGGCGGAACTGCTGTCCAACGGGGTCGCGAAAGAGCTCGTCGAGCGGCGCGGCCTCCTGAGGAGTGGATCCCGCACGACGACGTCGAGGACCGGCCCGACAGCTCGTCCTTCCCTTCCGGGCATACCGCCGCGATCGGCGTCGCGGCCGCCGCGCTGGTCCGGATGGTTCCCCGTCGCCTGATCCGCAGCGTGGGATGACCACGAGTGGCGGGCGGGTGACCGACGGGCCGCTGGGTATGCGCGCCGTGAGAGAAGCGTGCACATTCAACGAGGTGGGTCTGCCACGAAGGTTCGTTCCCGCATCCCCGTACCCGAGAAGGCCATCGACAGCGTCAAAGCCGGCGTGGCCGAGTTCAAGGAGAAAGCACACCGATGAGCAATCAGCCGCAGGGCAATGAATCCGCGCCTACTCCAGAAGAGCTGCGCGAGCAGGTCGAGTCCACCCGCCAGGATCTCGGCCGGACCGTGGAGGCGCTGGCGGCCAAGGCCGACGTCAAGGCGCAGACCAGGGAGAAGGCGGCCGAGATCAAGGAGCAGGCCGCCGAGAGGGCCACCCTCGTCACCGACCAGCTCCGTGAGGAGGCAGCGCGGGCCGCTCAGCTGGTCAAGGACAAGACACCCGATCCGGTCCTCGACAAGGCAGCCCACGCCGCGGCACAGGTACGCGACACCGCGACCCGCGCCGGACAGCTCGCCGCCGAGAAGACCCCGGACCCGGTCCTCGACAAAGCCCGTCAGGCGGCGACCGCGGCGCGGGGCAACCACACCACGCTGCTCGCCACGGCCGCGGCGCTCGTTGTCCTCCTGTTGCTGCGTCGCAGTCGGCGGCGTCGGTGAAGGCATCCAAGATGGCCTACAAGCCGGTCGGCCTGGTGCTCGGCGCCACGAGCGGCATGATCGCCGGGACGGCCTTCAAGCAGGTATGGAAGATGATCGCCCACGACGACGACGCCCCTTGCGCCACCGACGAGAACCGCACCTGGCAGGAGGTCCTGCTCGCCGCAGCGCTGCAAGGCGCCGTCTTCGCCGTCGTCAAGGCCGCGGTCGACCGGGCAGGAGCCGCCACCACCCGGCGCCTTACCGGCACCTGGCCCGGCTGAACCGAGCCAGGCGGCGTCGGCCCGTGCCCGAGGACCGGCGTCGCCAGGCCCGCAGCCCGAAACCATGGCAGGACGTCGTGGCCACGGGCCGCAATGCCCTCCCCGCCACCACACTCACCCCCCACCGCGACGGGGAGCGCCGGCACATACCGGTCCGGTGCTCTGGGCACACGAGATGTCATGCACGGACAACACGCGCATCCCACGAGCAGCACTCTGTTCGGCTCGGCCCCCACAGCCCTGACACCCCCGCCCGGCCAAGTCGGCGGCAAGCACTCACGCCGCCGCCGGATCGCCGGCCGACTCCGCCGCCGGATCCTCGCGTACCGGGCGATCGAGTTCCTGTCCACGCACATCCCTGACGCCTCCGGCCCCGGCGACGAATGCCTGCTCTTCGTCCACGTGCGCCAGGTCGTCGGCCAGGTCCACTACCGGATCTGCTCCAACTGCGCCCAGGGCGTCATCACCGTCGTCGTCATCGACGAGCGCTTCCACGGCACAGGCCTGGGCACACGCGCGCTTTCGCACCTGCGTTCCCGCCACCCCGGAATCGCCTGGTTCAGCACGCTGAGCATGCGCACCACACGGGATGTCCTGTGCCGCATGCGCATTCCCACCATCACCTCCTCCGACATGCCCTGTCCCCATGCACGCCGGCCACGGTCCCACCCGGCACACACCACCGTCTGACCCTGTCTCGGCGACCGCGGGCTCGCCCAGCAATCATCGAATGCCGGCAGGCAGCCAGGGCAGGGGCGCGGCGCCGACCCGCGTGTCCGTGCGGTCCTCGGGGACGCCGTCTTCCTTTCGGACGTGCCGGCCATCAGCGGGCTGGACGACCGGACCTCTTCCCACGGCGTTCTGGAACAGGCGCATGCCCGAGCCGCGGTCATGACAGGAGGGGCGCGTGGCCTCCGTTCGGGCAGAATCCGCAGCCACCGGTATGACCCACCGGCTCTGGGCAGGAGACCGTGCATGGAAACCACACAGATCCATTCCGCCGCCACGTCCGCGACTCCGCTCCGTGCCGTCGCACTCGTCTGTACCCTCTCCCCTTCCCCCGCCCCCTCCAGCTCGCAACTGCTGGCCGAGCAGACCATGGCCGCCCTCGGCGAGCACGGGGTGACCGGCAAGGTGATCCGGGTCGCGGACCACGACGTCAAGCCCGGCGTGAAGACCGACATGGGCGGCGGTGACGCCTGGCCCGAGATCCGCGACACCATCCTCGGCTCCGACATCCTCATCCTCTCGACCCCGATCTGGCTGGGGCACGCCTCCAGCATCGCCCAGCGGGTCTTGGAGCGCCTGGACGCCGAACTGGGCGAGAGCGACGACGACGGCCGAATGCTCACCTACGGCAAGGTCGCCGGAGTCTGCGTGGTCGGCAACGAGGACGGCGCGCACAAGGCCGGCGCCGACCTGTTCCAGGGCCTCAACGACGTGGGGTTCACCCTGCCGGCGAACGCCGTCACCTACTGGGTGGGCGAGGCCATGCAGGGCACCGACTACCAGGACCTCGACAAGACCCCCCACAAGACCGCCGCCACCACCTCCACCCTCGCCGCCAACGCCGCGCACCTCGCCCGCCGCCTCAAGGCCTCGGCGTATCCCCGATGAGTTCTCAAAGGTCACCACATCGGAGCTCCCGCAGTCCCGCAGCGAGCCGATGATCTGCTGGCCGCTGTCGTTCGACGACAGGCCCCGACCGGCTTTCGGCGAGGAGGCGGTCCAGCCGCCCGTCCAGATCCCCGGCTCCGGCCGCCGCCGTGTTCACGAGATGGCCGAGCGGGTGTTCGGCAGGCACATGGGGCGCTGACCTGCCGCGCCGAGCCGCTCCGGCGGGCGCCCCGGGCCGCATCCTTCAGGCGGCGCCCCTGTCCACTCCCGCCCAGCGTGCTGAGCCGCGTCCGCCGGTATCCGCGAAAGCATGGAAACCGCGGGCGGCGCCCGGTGTTGGCGCATGGGGCCCTCAGGGGCGGGTAGCCGCGCCACCAGACGTCCTGAAGGACGACCCGCATCTGAGGACGCGGGGCTGCCGACGCCATGGAAAGGGTGCGCATGTCGCACGTCGAGGAGTACGTCGAGGTCAACGTTCCTGTACGCACGGCCTACAACCAGTGGACGCAGTTCGAGGAGTTCCCCGCGTTCATGGAGGGGGTCGAACGCGTCGACCAGCGCACGGACACGCTCACCCACTGGGTGACGAACGTGAACGGTGTGCAGCGCGAGTTCGACGCGCAGATCACCGAGCAGCTCCCGGACCGGCGCGTCGCGTGGATGACGGTCGACGGGGAGGCCCGCCAGGCCGGGCTCGTCACCTTCCAGCCGATCGACGCGACGACCACCAAGGTCGTCCTGCGCATGAACTGGGTGCCCGACGGTCTGGCCGAGACGGCCGCCGACAAGCTCGGCTTCGTCAAGCGCCAGATTTCGGGTGATCTGAAGCGGTTCAAGCTGTTCATCGAGTCGCGCCCGGTCGAGACGGGCGCCTGGCGCGGCGCGATCTGATCCCGACCGGAGACGGCGGCCAGGGCAGGACGGGCCGACGGAATCCTCGGCCATCTCGGCCACGTGGCGAGCTGGTGCGCCGGCCGGTACCGCGGACTCAAGCCGGCTCGGCGACGACGGCTTCCCCGTGGCGGACGCCCGGGTGGATCGACAGGACGCGGTGCGTCTTCGGCACTGACGTCCAGGCGCAGCCGTGTGAGTCGAAGCGGGTGGTGGAAGACGCCGCCGTGGTCGATGGCGGTGTCGGCGCTGATCTTCGCCACCAGTTCGGGACGGACCGAGATCGCGTCGAGGACGTCACGGCTGCCCCAGGCCGAGGCGAGGGGCGGAGGACCGTGCCTCCGATGCGGGAGCTGGACGCGGACGAATGAAGCACCGGGGGCGGGGCAAGCGGAGTCAGGGCGGGGCACGAAAGTCGCCGCGCCCGACGTACGGCAAGAGAACGGACGGCAGGGAATCCCTTGGCGTCCTCTGTTCACCGGAGGAGTTGTTTTCGCGTGACTGAGCATGTGTGGAGTTACAAGTCGACCTCGGGTCATCTGGCCGGTACCGATCTGACCGGCTACAAGGTCGAGGCCACCGACGGGAGCATCGGCAAGGTCGACAGGCACTCCGATGAGGTCACTGACGCGTACCTGGTCGTGGACACCGGGGTCTGGATCTTCGGGAAGGAGGTCCTGCTGCCGGCGAGCACCGTCGTCAGCATCGACCCCGAGGAGCGGAAGGTCTTCGTCGACCGGACCAGGGGCCAGATCAAGGACGCCCCCGAGTTCCACCGGGACAAGCACCTCGGTGACCCTGGATACCGCGATGAACTGGGCGCCTACTACGGCACCGGCGGCGGCGTCCCCTTCGGCTTCCCGCACGCCTGACCGGGTCGGACAGTGGGCCCGGGCTCCTCGAGTCCGGGCCCACTGCCTTGCCCGGCCCGTGATCCGCTCGCAACGGGGGGCGACGGTGCGCACGCGCCGTTCGGCACCGAACTCGACCTCTACCGGGCCGGCAGCGAATACCTCGTCCCGTCCCTGGCCCCCGACGGCCGGCACCCGCCCCGGGTCCGGATCGGCGGACCCGACCGCACTCGGCGCTACGACATGGCCCTGCTCCACGTCTCGTCCATGAGTTCCGGCGCATTGTCGGCCCGAGTCGTAGCCCGCGCAGCACACGGGTCAAGTCCCGTGCGAACGTGGATAACTGGAGGGAAGCGGGAGCCGGGCCACCCCGCCCGCCGGGCACAGCACCGATAAGGACGGCGTTCGAGGGTAGACGCGATGTGAGGCGCCACGGCGGATCCAAAGTTCCACCGAATTCCCAACGCGAAAACGAGGCATCATGATTCTCGTCGGACTCATTCTCGTGCTCATCGGATTCCTGACCGGAATTTCCCTCCTGTGGACCATCGGGACCATCCTGCTCGTGGTGGGTGCAGTGCTGTGGATCCTGGGATCGGTTGGGCGCGCGGTGGGCGGCCGCCGCCACTACTGGTAGCGGGTGGGCCCCCACGCCGGCCCTCGTCCCCGGACCACCTGGGATCCCGCCGCGGCCGTGGCGGAGAGGGTCTGACCCGCCTTGACGTCGTCGGCCTCGCTCTCCAGCTTCGCGACGCCTCCCACGACGTTGAACACGAACCGCTTGAGATTGCGGCTCTCCGACACCTCGTCGACGCCGTCGATGCGCAGGGTCAGCGTCTGGACAACGGTGCTTCGAATCGGGTCAACAACCTGACGAACCCTCAGTCTGAGTCGCCCGGCCCCGAACGGACCGACGGCAGCAACAAGCCGTCCTGCGGGCCGCCTGAGCGGCTGCCTCCGACGCACCCCGGCGCGGGCCACCACCCGGTGGCGGCCCGCGCTGTCGTGTGTCCGGGGGCCGGCCCCGGGTGCCCCCGCAGGGGTGAATCTTGCCCTCACGTGTACTACTCGCAGCAACACGAGATACTCGCCTCCTGGGCACCTGGCCCGTGCGAAGCCCAAGAAGCACGGCATGCCCTGACCGCAGCACGAGCCCATGGCATCGTCCAGGCCGTCCACACCCCTCCTGACCTGCACGTATTCAGAACAGAAGAGGTTCAGTGCTCGCAGAGGGAGAATTCTCGTTCGTAGAGCTGCTCGTTGTGTTCGTCGACGAAGAACTTGCGTTCATGCATGAGTTGTTCGCGGTAGTTCCTGGCCTGTTCAAGCGTCATGGTCGAGGTGTCGGACCATGGTTGTTGGGGCGGCACATCGGATGTCGAGACGATCTTTTCCGACGGGTCGACCAGGAAGAACGCGAGAATTTTGCGATGTCCCGGGCGGGTGGGGTCCATGAGGCGGAAGGAGCCGACGCGGTGTTGCAGGATGTTCGGGAACGCCAGGCAGCGGCCCGCTGGGGTCGATGTCGATCCCAGCATCTGGTTCAGTGCGTCTTCGTCCTCCAGGCCGTAGACCTCACGCAGGCCGTTGTCGTCGTTCTGTTCGTAGTACGGGTCGTCGAGTGCCGCCCGGAAACTCAGCCGGCTTTCGGTGATGTTCTCGCTGTCCCAGTAGTAGATGCCGGTCGAGACGATCCGCTCGTTCATCATCCCCTCGACATGCCAGGAACCGCCGGGGTACTCGGGCTTGTCCGGGGTGAGATGAATGGTGGCGAGCTTGACGATGACCTGGAGGCGGCGGCCACGCAGGTCGACTCGGGCGGATTCGTCGGGCAACTCGGGCGGGGTGAAGGCCGGGGCGTCCGGGATGGACGGACGGCGGTTTTCCCACCAGTCGTCCTGGGCCTCTTGCCATGCATGGAGGGCTTCCGCGTAGGCCCCATCATCACTGTAGGAGGATTTGTCCGGATACTCCGGCTCCGAGTCGTACCACCCGAAAGGATCCGCCTCGATCCGCAGGGGCCGCGGATGGCGCAGATCGGTGAGCACGTTCTCCAGCAGCGGGCGCAAGCGCGCGAACAAGTCTGGCAGGACGGAGGCCAGTTCGCGATGAGTATCGGGGTGGACGTTGTTGACGTACGAACGGAAGGCGACATCGCCGTCGTCACTGACGTCGACGTCCGTGGGTAGCCACTGGAATTTCTCCGAGAATTCGTACCTCGAGTGGCGGTCCGTCGGATTCTGCCAAGCCCGCTCGGGCGCACCGCTCACCTCTCTCACCAGGCAGAACAGTGAGGGATGAACCAGATCCAGTACCTGGCCGTCGGATCCGGGATGCCAGTCCCGTGCTGCTTCGGGGACCTGTTCCAGAACCCGAACCGCCTCGCGCAGCCGGGATCTGAGCTTGTCGTCGACCAGTGTGTCCGACTGCCACACCCCGTCGACTGCGGACACCTCGACGCCGGTTCGTCCGTCCCGCAGCGCGGCGTAGTGCAGGAGCTCGGCCAGCACGTAACGAACCTGTGCTTCGGTGAGGCCCTGGGCGAGCGCTTCTTGGGTCCACCTGGCGACGATGTCGGCATCGTTCATCTTGTCGAACCACCCCGGCTTCGCCCTAATGTGTGAGCTGCACTGCATCATCTGAAGTTCCCGCAGCGTTCGGGGTGTCGCGAGCGATATGGAACGGGAAGCATGAAAGGGCAGCGGGAAAGCAGACAGGCCAGTCAATTCTCTTGGTCCTCTTAGTCGGTGTGCGGTGGCGGGAAGGATACTTCAGCAGACTGACACCGCTGCCGTGGTCCCTGTCCTCGCTGGTCCGGGAGCCAGGGCTTCGACGTAGTCGCGTGATGTCCGGTTCGCGCTCATCCGAGGCCGAGGAGCGCGAGCGCTTGGGCGTCGGTCCCGGCCGGGTTCCGTCTGCGGAGCCGGTCGGCGGGGCGGCGGGCGGGCCGGCCCCGTCCCGGATCAGCAGCGGCAGGGTCGTGGTCGCCACGGTGAGCCGGTAGTTCACGCCCTCCTGCGGTGAGAGCCGCGGCCGCGCGCGCGAAGTTCACGAGCCGATGGAGGTGCGCCCTGCCGATCCCGAACTCCTGCTTGACGTGAGAGAAGGCCCAGGTCACCGACCTGGGCCTTCGTCATTGTCACCGATCGCCGTGCTGTGGCTGTGGTCAGCACCGACCAATGACGGCGTTGCCGGGAGCAGTGGTGTCGGTGCTGGTGTAGAACTCCATGGCGGCGGCGAGCCATTCCTCGACGCTCAGCGAGCCGTCGCCGTTCCGGTCCAGGACGCGGAAGGCTTCCTCGGCCTCCTGCGCCGACACTCCGAGAGCGCACTGGAGGGCCTTGAACTCACTGATGTCCACGACACCGTCGTCGTTGGAGTCGGCGAGCGCCACATGCGCGGCGACAGCAGGGCGAACGATGCCGGCGATCCGCTCGTCGTCCCTGGCGGCCAGGAGTGCGTTGATGAACTGGTCGGCCGAGATGCGTCCGCCGGAGGCGGTACCGGCCAGCTCCGCGATGCCCGTCCAGTAGTTCTCGCCGGCCTGGTGGGCCGCCTTCGCCTTGGGTGAGTCGACGCTCTCCCCGGCCGCGTCGATCAGGCGCCCGGCGAGGGCCTTGAAGTCGTCCCTCTCCAGGTAGCCGTCCCCATTGGCGTCGAGATAGCGGAAGCGGTGCTCAAACTTGCGGCGCAGCAGATCGTTGGTCATGACGTCCTCCAGGGAGCTGGGCGGCTGCGTACGGTCTTCGAAGGCAGCGCAAAGCAAGGGGTATGCGGGGAATTGATGGCCATCGCTACTATATGCAATCAACCACTCGCTTTGCGCAATGGTCGGTTCCGGTTCCGGTTCCGGTGCCGTGGTCGCCGCCGGGACGGCGGGTCAGCTCGGAGGCCGGCAGGGGTCGGCCACGAGGAGGTGGACGTCCAGGGACAGCTCGGCAGTGGAGCGGAGGCAGAATCCCGCCCGGTCGAGGAGGGTGTGGTACTCGCGTTCGGTGCGTTCGCGTCCTGCGCCGTTGTTGACGAGCATGTGGATGTCCCAGGGGCGGGCCAGCGAGGAGGCGCCGTTGTCGTGCGGGATGAGGCGTTCCAGGATCAGGAGCGGGGCGCCGCTGTCGGCAATGGCGGTGCGGCAGGCCCGGAGGATGGTGGCGCATTGCTCGTCGTCCCAGTCATGCAGGACGCGTGACAGCAGATAGATGTCGCCGCCGGACGGGACCGCGGTGAAGATGTCGCCGGGAGCGAGGGTGCACCTGTCGGCCAGTCCGCGCTCTTTCAGGTGGCCGCGCGCCCGGTCGACGACCGTGGGGAGCTCTACCAGTACGGCCTTCAGGTGGGGGTGCGCCTCGAGGAGGACGGCCAGCAGGGAGCCGTCCCCGCCGGCGACGTCGACCACTGTGCGGGCGCGGCCGAAGTCGTGAGCTTCGGGCAGGTGAGCGAAGAAAAGACGCCCGCATGCCATGGCCCGGTCGAACAGTGCGCCGACCTCGGGGTGGTCGGCAGCGTGGTCGAAGAACGGCCGCCCATAGACGTGCTCGAAGCCTTGCCGGCCTGTGCGCACCGCGTCGGTGAGGGCTCCCCAAGAGCGGTAGAACGGTCCCGCGTACAGGAGTACGAGGTCGCGCATGCTGGCTGGGTGGTCCGGGTCGAGGAGGCGGCCGGTGTCGGTGAGGGTGTACGCATGGCCGTCCGTGTTCAGCAGCCCCAGGGTGGCGAGGTAGGCCAGGAGCCGGGTCAGGGCCTGGGGGTGAGCGCCGGCGGCGGTGGCGAGCTCGCCGCTGGTGGCGCTGCCGTTGCGCAACGTCTCGGCGATGTGCAGTTCGGCCATGGCGGCCAGGGCTTGTGTCGTCCAGGCTCCGGTCGCGAGGGCGAGCAGGTGCCGGTGGGCGGTGTCGGAACGCGGGAGCCGGCTGGTGCCGGCACGGACGGGGACCGCCCGCGCCGCTGGTCCGGTCCCGCCGGGAAAGGCGTCGACAGGGGAGCCGGGCAGCACGGGTGTGTCGGCGATGTGGTCGGCGAGCACCTCGCTCCAGGTGCCGTCGCACGTGATCTCCAGGCGCCGGTTCAGCGGACCCCCGCCGCCAGTGCTCCGGAAGTACAGGACGGTGCGCCCACTTCCGGCTGTGCCCTCCGCCGGGTTGACGCCGCCTCCGTCCGGCAGGTAGCCCGCCCTGCGCGTCAACACGTCGGCCAGGCCGCGCAGCACGATGTCGTCAGGTGAGGGCACGTCCAGGGCGAAGTGCGCCTCCGCGTCCTGGGTCCGCTCGGCGGCGGCCGCTCGGGCCAGCAGCGGGTCGCCGTCCGGTTGGAGGGAGAAGACCTCCAGGGCAGGGGTGCCGTCGTGGCGCTGGGCGCGGGTGATGGTGACGTCAGCCGCTTGGGCCTTCAGGCCGTGGCGGCGCGCGAACCGGTGCCGGACCACGGTGCTGGGGATGATGGAGGTCACCTCGTACCCGCGCCGGGTCAAGGCCGCCCGGAGATCGGACGCGGTGCGCGGGAAGACCATGAGGGCCCCGTGGGACGGCCGACAGTGCCGCTGGAGGGCCGTTACGACGGCGGAGTCGGCGTCTGCGGAGAGGACCCGTTTCAGTAACGGGCCGTCGTCACCCAGGAACCGGATCAGAGTGTCCAGCCGGGCTTCGTCCTGTTCATTCAGGGCGGGTTCGCCGGTGGACGGAAAGACAGCCGCAGTCATGGACGTACCTCTGAGTGCCGGGGGGAATGGGGGTGGAGCGCGCGATTACTGCTCCGCGTAATCATTCAACTACCCTACGTCCCGTTGACACTTGCCGCCGACTGGACCGGCACGACATGGGAGCCCGCTCTGCCCGCCTATGCATCCCCCGCCGTCCCCGCCGTCCCGGATGTCGCCCTGCACGACCTGCTGCTTCCGCTCCCGCCCGACGCGGCTGACCGTACGGCGCTCGTGGACGCCGCGACCGGTGAGCGCTGGACGCACCGCGAAGTGCGCGCACGCGCTCTGGCGGCCTCGGCCGCCTTCACCGCCGCCGGCGTCACCGCCGGTGAGCCGGTCGCGTTGTCCCTGCCCAACGGGGTGGACTTCGCGGCCGGCCTGCTGGGACTCCTGTCGGCGGGAGCCGTGGTCAGCCCCATCGGCACCGGTACTCCCGCGCGAGCCCTTGCCCGGCAGTGCGCGGCGATCGGCGCCGGCCGAATCCTGTCCCACCCTGCGGGCACCCCGACACACCTAGGCCTCCCCAGCGCCCGACTGCTGCGGCTGCCCAGCGCCTTCCCCGCACCGGTCCGGACCGCTGCTGCCGCCGCCGTGCCCGACGCGGCCACATTCCGTGCCGCACCGGCGTTGCTGCCGTGGTCGTCAGGGACGACCGGTACTCCCAAGCCCGTCGTCGTCAGCCACCACAATGCCGTGGCCGGCCTGATCCAACTGGCCGCAGCCCAGCCGCTGCGCACGGACGACGTCCTCCTCGGAGTCCTGCCGTTCAGTCACATGTTCGGCCTCCAGTACATCCTCAACCACGCCCTGCTGTCGGGCGCGGCGATCGTTCTGCTGCCGCGCTGGGACACGGCGCAGGCCCTGCGGGCGATCGAGGAGCACCAGGTGACCCTGCTGCACGCGGTGCCGCCGATGATCCGCGATCTCGCGCTGTACAGCGGGCCGCGACGGTGGGACCTTGCCAGCTTGCAACAGGTGATCGCCGGTGGCGCTCCGCTGCCGGCGCGGGACGCCGCCCGGTGCGAAGACCGGTTGGGTGTCCCGGTCGACGCCGCGTACGGCCTCACCGAGGTCAATACCTGTCATCTGACCCCTCGGGGCGCGCCCCGCCGGGCGGGCTCGTGCGGACTGCCGGTCCCCGGCACCGAGTACCGCGTCGTGGCGCCGGCACATGACGGCGCCGGCGAAACGGACGCCGCCTCGGTCGCGGACGACGCCGTGGTGGTGGCGGGAACGGTGGGTGAACTCCACCTGCGCGGCCCCCAGGTAGCCCAGGGGTACCTGGACACCGACCGGCAGATCGTCAGGATGACCGACGATGACGGGTGGCTGGCGACCGGTGACCTGGTACGGGTCGACGACGACGGCCATCTGTACGTGGTCGACCGCCTCAAGGACGTGATCAAGTACAACGGGCACCAGATCTCCCCCGCCGAGGTGGAGGCCGTTCTGCGGGAGCACCCCGCGGTGGCCGACGTCGCCGTGGTACCCGTGCCGGACCCACGGGCCGGGCAACTGCCCGCGGCATGCGTGGTCCTCTCGCCCGGAGTCACCCTCACCACCGAACTCATCTCGGACCTCAAGGAGTTCACCGGCCGACACCTGCCTTCGTACAAGAGGCCCCGCATCGTGGAAGCCGTCGCCTCCATCGAGCGCACCGCGTCCGGAAAGCCGCTGCGGCGCCTCCTCGCCGACCGGTTCCGTCGGTCCCCGGCACCGACGCACCGACCCGAACCACCAGACCCACGGCACGCGGCCCCGGATCTGTCCGGCCACACCGTCCTGATCACCGGCGGCTCGCGCGGCCTCGGCCGCGCCCTGGCCGAAGCGTTTCTGGCCCACGGTGCCCGCGTGGCGGTCACCGGCCGTGACCCCGAGACGTTGGCCGCCCTCCGCCGAGACCTGCGCACTCACGGCGACCTGTACACCGCGACCGCCGACAGCACGGACCACGCCGCCCTGCGCGATCTGACGGCGTCACTGCGTTCGTCCTGGGGCGCCATCGACACCCTGATCACCAACGCCGGTGTCCCCGGCCCCTGTGGTCCGGCCTGGGAAAACGACCCCGAACAGTGGTGGCACGCCCAAGAGGTGAACCTGCGCGGCACCTTCCTCGCCTGCCACTCCGTCACCCCCTCGATGGCGGAGCGCGGCAGTGGGCGTGTCATCACCATCACCAGCAACGCCGGCCGCCACCGCTGGCCGCACATGTCCGCCTACTCCGTCTCCAAGGCCGCGGTCATCAACTTCACCGAGAACCTCGCAGCCGAACTACGCCCCCACGGAGTTCGGGCGTTCAGCTACCACCCCGGGCTCCTCACCATCGGAATGGCCACTGCCCAACTCGCTGGGCAGCACCCGCCGGGAAGCTGGGACGAGCGCATCCAGCAGTGGTACCTGCGCCACCACGCCGCGGGACACACCACCGCGACCGAACACAGCACCCGCGGCGCCGTCCTGATCGCCGCAGGAGCCGCCGACCACCTCTCCGGCCACTACCTCACCCCCGACCACCCTGCCCTCAACAGCCACCAGAGCCTCCACAGTGACCCCCCGCAGCATGGGGCGAACCCCGCAGGCTCGGTCCCGGGCGAGATTGTCTGATCAACGGCTCTGTCGCAGAGACCGGCCCGGCCACCGGCTCCCCCGGCCGAATCCCGGTCCGCCGGGCCCGACCGTAAACCGCAGCGACGCGAGACACCCCGGCGCTGCCATGACAGCCGGGGTGGCCGGCTGCCGCCGCTTCCGCTTGAGGTGGCCATGGTCAGGGTGTAGGGCTTGACCGAGGAGGACCTCGCTCAATGACGTCGCGCCGTTACAGCATGCCCACGTCACTCACACCGGCACACCCAGACCATGCGCGAGCATGGCGCACGGCCCCTTCTCGACAACCGCCGACAGGCGCTCGCCGCAGACCTCCAGGGCATCACCATCGCGGTGTGGGCGAACACCCTCCCCCCTCCAGCGTGGCGAGCCCTGGTACGAGATTCGGCGTCGACGACTCGGACGGGCGCCGCGCCCGCTACCCCGAAGCGGCCGGTCGATGACGGCTGGGCAAGCGCCTCGGCGTGGCTTGCCCGCCTCGGGCTGTCAGCCGGAGACCTCGCCCGTTCGAGGGAATCGACTGCCCGTCCCCTTCGCTCACGGCCGACGGTCAGTGGAAGTATCGGTCGAGCCACGATCCCGCGGCAGGAGGTGCGCGAGCCGCAGTCCGCGTCGTCCGGTGTGGTTTCTCGCGCCCATGGAGATCCGGGTCATGGCTGCTGCGCCGCGAGTCGGGAAACGGCACGCGGTGGGTGGTCCCGGGCGGCGGCGCGGCGTACCGACACGCGCCGCCCGGAAGACAGACTGGAGAAGGGTGTCGGTCAGGTCCCGGTGAGGTGCTCGGGGCGGACCGGCGTCTTGTTGAGCTCCAGGCCGGTCGCGTTCCGGATCGCCGCGACGACGGCCGGGGTGGACGACAGGGTCGGGGCCTCGCCGATACCGCGCACTCCGTACGGCGCGTTCGGGTCCGCCAGCTCGAGGTAGTCGACCGGGATGGTCGGGGTGTCGAGGATGGTCGGGATCAGGTAGTCCGTGAAGGAGGGGTTCTTCACCTTCGCGGTCTTCGGGTCGACGATGATCTCCTCCATCACCGCGACGCCGAGGCCCTGGGTGGTGCCACCCTGGATCTGGCCGACGACGGACAGCGGGTTGAGCGCCTTGCCGACGTCCTGCGCGCAGGCCAGCTCGATGACCTTGACCAGGCCGAGCTCGGTGTCCACCTCCACCACCGCGCGGTGCGCGGCGAAGGAGTACTGGACGTGGCCGTTGCCCTGTCCGGTGCGCAGGTCGAAGGGCTCGGTGGGGCGGTGCCGCCACTCCTCCTCGACCTCCACGACCTCGTCCTCCAGGACGTCCACGAGGGTGGAGAGGACTTCGCCGCCGTCGGTGACGACCTTGCCGCCCTCCAGGAGCAGTTCGGCCGTGGCCCACGCCGGGTGGTACGGGCCGAACTTGCGCCGGCCGATCTGCAGGACCTTCTCGCGGACGAGTTCGCAGGAGTTCTTGATGGCGCCGCCGGTCATGTACGTCTGGCGGCCCGCCGAGGTCGAACCGGCGGAGCCGACCTGGGTGTCGGCCGGGTGGATGGTCACCTGCGTGACACCCAGTTCGGTACGGGCGATCTGCGCGTGGATGGTGACACCGCCCTGGCCGACCTCTGCCATGGCCGTGTGGACCATCACGACGGGCTCGCCGTTGATGACCTCGATGCGCACCTTGGCGGTCGAGTAGTCGTCGAAGCCCTCGGAGAAGCCGACGTTCTTGATGCCGACCGCGTAGCCGACGCCGCGGACGACGCCCTCGCCGTGCGTGGTGTTGGACAGACCGCCGGGCAGCGCGCGGACGTCCGCGCCCTCGCTGGACTCCCACTGGCGCTCCGGCGGCAACGGGCGGGACTTGACGCGGCGCAGCAGCTCGGCGACCGGGGCGGGCGATTCGACCGGCTGCCCGGTCGGCATGATCGTGCCCTGCTCCATCGCGTTCTTCTGCCGGAACTCCACCGGATCCATGCCCAACTTGGCGGCAAGCTTGTCCATTTGGGCCTCGTACGCGAAGCACGCCTGGACCGCGCCGAAGCCGCGCATGGCACCACAGGGCGGGTTGTTGCTGTAGAGGCCGATCGCCTCGATGTCGACGTCGTCGATGACGTACGGGCCGACCGAGAGGGACGCGGCGTTGCCGACGACCGAGGCCGTGGACGACGCGTAGGCGCCGCCGTCGAGCACGATCTTGCACTTCATGTGCGTGAGCTTGCCGTCCTTGGTGGCGCCGTGCTCGTAGTAGAGCTTCGCCGGGTGCCGGTGGACGTGCCCGAAGAAGGATTCGAAGCGGTTGTAGACGATCTTGACCGGCTTGCCCGTGCGCAGCGCGAGCAGGCAGGCGAGGATCTGCATCGAGATGTCCTCGCGGCCACCGAACGCGCCGCCGACGCCGGCCATCGTCATGCGCACCTTTTCCTCGGGCAGGCCGAGGACCGGGGCGATCTGCTTGAGGTCCGAGTGCAGCCACTGGGTGGCGCAGTACAGGTCGACGCCGCCGTCCTCGGCGGGGATGGCGAGACCGGACTCCGGGCCGAGGAAGGCCTGGTCCTGCATGCCGAAGGTGTACTCGCCCTCGACGATGACGTCGGCGCGCTCGCGGGCCTCTTCCACGTTGCCGCGGATGATCGGCTGGCGGTGCACGATGTTCGGGTGCGGGACGTGACCGGCGTGGTGGTCGTCGCGGTTCTCGTGAACTCGTACAGCGTCGGGAGCGGTCGCCGAGGCCTCATCGGTGATGAGGGGCAGCTCCTTGTACTCGATCTTGATCTTCGCGGCGGCGCGGCGCGCGGTCTCCGGGTGGTCGGCGCCCACGAGGGCGACCGGCTCACCGTGGTGACGTACCTTGCCGTGGGCCAGGACAGGGGTGTCCTGGAACTCCATGCCGTAGTACTTCATCGCGGCCGGCAGGTCGTCGTACGTCATGACGGCGTAGACGCCGTCCATCGCGAGAGCCTCGGAGGTGTCGATGGACACGATCTCGGCGTGGGCGACCGTGGACCGCAGGATCTGGCCCCACAGCATGTCCTCGTGCCACATGTCCGAGGAGTAGGCGAACTCGCCGGTGACCTTCAGGGTGCCGTCCGGGCGCAGCGTCGACTCGCCGATGCCGCCCTTGGTCCGGGAGCCCTGGGTGACGTTGGTGGGGATACCGGTGGTGGTGCCAGCCATGATCAGACCGCGCCTTCCTGGAGTCCTTGTCGTTCCTGTCGCTCCTGGCGAGCCGCGGCCAGGCGGACCGCGTCCAGGATCTTCTCGTAACCCGTGCAGCGGCAGAGGTTGCCGGAGAGCGCCTCGCGGATGTCCGCGTCGGACGGCTCGCTGTTGCGCTCGAGGAGCTCGTCGGCGGCGACCAGGAGACCGGGGGTGCAGAAGCCGCACTGGACGGCGCCGGCGTCGATGAACGCCCGTTGGATCGGGGCGAGTTCGGTGCCCTCACCGGTCTGCGAGTCGGTGCCCTTGGCGGACCACTGCTGTGCGTCCCGCAGGGAGGTGCCCTCGCCATCGTCGGTGCCGCGACCCCCGTGCGCGGCACGCTGCTCGGCGTGGTCGGCGAGGCCCTCGACCGTCACGACCTCGCGGCCCTCGGCCTGCCCTGCGGCGACGAGACACGAACACACCGGGACGCCGTCGAGACGCACGGTGCAGGAGCCGCACTCGCCCTGCTCACAGGCGTTCTTGGAACCGGGAAGCCCCATGCGCTCGCGCAGCACGTACAGAAGGGACTCGCCCTCCCAGACGTCGTCGACCTCCTGCTGACGGCCGTTGACCGTGATGTTGACGCGCATGGTCACGCAACTCCTTCCGCTCCACGGCCCTTGCCGCCGCGGTACGACTCCCAGGTCCAGCCGAGCGTGCGGCGGGCCATGATGCCCACGGCGTGCTTGCGGTAGCTCGCGGTGCCGCGGACGTCGTCGATCGGGTTGGCGGCGCCGGAGCAGAGCTCCGCGAACTGCTTGGCGATCGACGGGGTGATGATCCTGCCGTTGTCCCAGAACCCGCCCTCTTCGAGCGCGGCGCCCAGGAACTCCTCGGCGGCCTTGGCCCGGATCGGGGTGGGCGCCGCCGAGCCGATGCCGGTGCGCACGGTGCGGGTCTGCGGGTGCAGCGCGATACCGAAGGCGCACACGGCGATCACCATGGCGTTCCGCGTGCCCACCTTGGCGTACTGCTGGGGGCCGTCCGCCTTCTTGATGTGGACGGCCTTGATGAGCTCGTCCGGGGCAAGCGCATTGCGCTTGACGCCGGTGTAGAACTCGTCGATCGGGATCAGGCGCGAACCGCGGACCGACTCGACCTCGACCCGGGCGCCGGCGGCGAGCAGCGCGGGGTGCGCGTCACCGGCCGGCGAGGCGGTGCCGAGGTTGCCGCCGACGCCCCCGCGATTGCGGATCTGCGGCGAGGCCACGGTGTGCGAGGCGAGCGCGAGACCGGGGAGCTCGGCCCGCAGGTTCTCCATGATCTCGGTGTACGGCACGGAGGCGCCCAGCTGGACGGTCTCCTTGTCAACGTGCCACTCCCGGAGTTCGGCGATGCGGCCCAGGTCCAGGAGGTACTGGGGGCGACGGTGGTCGAAGTTGATCTCGACCATCACATCGGTGCCACCCGCAATCGGAACAGCCGTGGGGTGCTCGGCCTTGGCGGCGAGCGCCTCCTCCCAGCCGGCGGGGCGAAGGAAGTCCATGAGCGGCTCTCCTCTCTTCGTGTCGGGTCGTTCGTGGCGGGACGTTCGCCTGGCGCGTTCGCCCAGCGCGTTCGTCCAGAGCGTTCGTTTCGAGTCAGGGGCCCGAAGCCGCTATCGGCCGGGTGCACAGAAGTAGACAGCGCGATCAAGGGGGCGAGGCAGTCACCGATCGCTCAAAGCAGGCTTCTCCGTCGCCTGTGGACGACTGTCCTTTCCCACCGCATCACGACGTTGAACTGCGGCGATCCATGTTCCACAAGTAGCGGTGCGTGAGAGGGTGGCGATCATGCGACTACGCGAACTCCTGGACATCGACGAACTGGGGCTGCTTCTGCTCGTGGGCCAGGGCACCGACGGCGTGCTCGATCGCGCCATACGCGCCGTCCCGACCATCGACCTGGCCGACCCCGGTCGCTTCCTCACCGGCGGTGAACTCGTCCTCACCGAACTCGCCTGGTGGCGGGAGGACGGAGACGCCGAGGGTTTTGTGCGCATCCTCGATCAGGCGGGCGTCGCAGCCCTCGCCGCCGGCGAAGCCGCACACGGACTCGTCCCGGAAGACCTCGTACGCGCCTGCCGACGCCACGGGCTTCCACTCGTAGCCGTGAGACCTGAAACATCGTTCAGCGCGGTCACCGAACACGTCCTGCGCCGTCTGCACGGCGGGCACGCCGGCGACCTCGCCGCCGTGGTCGAACGCCACCGACGGCTCCTCATGGACCAGAATGCTCCGGACTCCATACTGGAGCTCCTGCGGCACAGCCTCGGCTTGGACGTGCGCGTTCTGTCCCCGACTGGACGTCAGATCGCCGGGCCCCGCCCTCCGCTGCATGCCAAGACGGCGGTGGCACTGGCCGGGAGGTATCTCGCCGCGCGCCGCTCGTGCGAGGCGGCTCCCCACCGGGTCACATTCGGGGATCGGCTCTACTCTCTCGTGCCGGTACACGCCGCCGGGCCGTCGACCGCGGCGGAGCCCGCCGCCGAGTTGGGTGACTGGCTGCTGGTCGTGGAGGCCGACACGTCAACCTGGCCCGCGACAGATGTGGAACTCCTCGACCGGATCGTCGAACTGGCCGCTGACGCGCGATCCGCACACGACCAGGCGAAGGTGGCGCTGAACGACCTGGCCCGTCAACTCCTCGACCTGCTGCACAGCCGCGTTCCACCCGACGAGATCCCCGTCCGGCTGAGCAGCACCGCGCAGGCCGTCGTCAGCCAGAAGGACACCTGGCAGCGCTGCCAGTTCGTGGTCGCCAGGGGAGGGTGGCACGGAACCTGCCCCATCCCCGCCTCGGCCCTGCGCGTACTCCTGGAGGAGGCCCTGATCCAACAGGACGGCCCGGTGCCGGTCTCGCCGCAAGACATCGCCGCCACCGTCGACGACGAACACGCCGTACTCTTCGTGCTGGTCCCCGAGCCCACCGACGCGCTCCCCGAACCGGTCCTCGACTGCGCTGCCCTCCAGCGGAGACTCGCCGCGGCGCTCGGGCGCTGGCTCGGCCCGACGGGCCGCCTCTCCATCGGTGTCAGCTCTCCGGTGGAAGCGGCCGGGAGCGCACGCCGAGCGCTCGACGAGGCCCGCACCGCCCTGCGGGTCGCCGATGGCGGCCCGGAACGAGTGACCGTACGCGGCCCCGACGACCTCACCTCGCACATCCTGTCGCTGCTGCCCCTCATCCCGGCCGAGACCCGGCAAGCCTTCGCCGCCCGCCTACTCGGCCCCCTGCGCGACCACGACAGCCGCCACCAGACCGATCTCCTGCCCACGCTGGAGAGGTTCCTGGAGTGTGACGGGTCCTGGACCAAATGCGCCGCCCAACTCCACCTGCACGTCAACTCGTTGCGCCACCGCGTCGCCCGCATCGAGCAGCTCACCGGCCGGGACCTGGCCCGGCTCGAGACCAGACTGGACTTCCTTGCGGCCCTGAGGGCCGGCTGAGACTGGCCGATCGCCGCGGTCGTACTCGCCGTGTTCGCCGTAAGGCTCCGCGACGTGTGAGCCACCGCGCGGAATCCATGGGGTCCGCGCCGGACTTGGTTGCTTCGAGCCCCCTGTATGGCTCGGATTCGCTGCTGGACAGCGGAATTTACTTGGGTCATACATCGTTCACGGGATGCTCCTCCCCGGACGTTCCATGAGTGGACGTAGGGGGGACTTTCGGGCGGTCCGCCAGGCGGGCCGCCCGACCGTGAACAATGCGGGGGCACAAGGGTGTTGGTCGGAGAACGTATGCGAACCCTTCGCCTGGAGCGCGGCTGGTCGCTGTCGCGGCTGTCGGAACTGGTCCACTACAGCAAGGGCTATCTCAGCCGCGTCGAGAACGGGTCCCGTATGCCGTCGCTCGAACTGGCCCGGCTGTGCGACCACACGATGGGCACGGACGGCGAGCTGGCCCGGCTGCTGACGACGGACGGACCGCTGGAACCGGTCAGGCGGCCGGAGGCCGTCGAAGGTACGGAAGGCGCCGGGGCGCCGGCCCCGCCCGCGCGGCCCGTACCGGCACAGCTCCCCGCCGTCGGCCAGATGTGGGGGCGGCACGGGGAACTCGCCCGCGTCGAGGCGTTCCTTGCCCGCCAACGAGGGCCCGCCGTCATCGCGCTGGACGGGATAGGCGGCGTCGGCAAGACCACCTTCGCCGTCTCCCTCGCCCGCAGCCTGAGCCCCTCCTACCCCGACGGAGCGCAATTCGCGGACCTCCAGACCCACGGCCCCGCCGGTCTCCCCGCCGTACCCGGCGACGTCGCCGCCGGGCTGCTGCGCACCCTCGGACCCCTGACCGCAGGCGCCTCGGTCGACCCCTCCGAGCGGACGGCACTGCTGCGCAGCGCCCTGGCCGAGCGCCGGGTCATCGTGCTGCTCGACGACGCCGACTCGGTGGCGCAGGTGGCCCCGCTGCTGCCCGCCGCCGGGAGCAGCCTGTTCCTGGTGACCAGCCGCCGGCGGATGGCCGGGCTGAGCGTCCGGCACGGCGCGCTGCGCCTGAGCCTGGACGCGCTGGCCACCGACGAGGCCGTGCTCCTGCTGCGCCGGGAGCTCGGCCGGCGCGCGGCTCCCGCCGCCGAGAACGGGCAGGACGCGGCGGACACACCCGCCGGGTCCGACGACGCCGACGAGGTGCTGGCGGTCATCGCCCAGCGGTGCGCCTACCTCCCGCTGGCCCTGCAGATCGCCGCCGAGCGCATGACCGAGCAAGGGCTGGCCTCCGCCCCCGCGCTGGCCGCCGAACTGGGCCGGGCCCGTACCCGGCGGCGGCGAGATCCTTCGCCTGGCCACGCTGAAAAGGCTCACTGTCCCCGATAGGGCCGGACTGCTCTTGTGGTGCCGGGCGATCCGCCGGTGGGCGGTGAGCCCGGCTCACGACTACGGGTGCGCCTTGAGGCACGGCCGTCAGGCGGTCGGGGGGATCCGTAGTGATCTGATGAGTTGGGTCAGTTCCTCGCGGAAGAGCTTGCCCGGGTCGAGTGTCTGATTCCCGAGGTGGCCGTAGACCTCCAGCGACACCAGGCCGTGCAGGTGACTCCAGATGCGCAGGGCGAGAGCAACGCCTGCCGGGGGCAGCGCCGGGAAGGCCGGGCGGACCTTGGCGAGCAGGTCGGCGTCGAAGTCGGACCATCGGAAGTCGCTGTCGGCGTAGCGGGATTCGGCGTGCGGCCAGGCTTCGGCGGCCAGGGCGGTAATGCCGGTGCAGACGCGGTGGGCCGCGTCGGGGGCGGCGCCGCCTTCAGGCGCCCTGTAGCCGGGGACAGGGTCGCCGTAGATGAGGCGGAAGCCTTCGGGGTGGGTCAGGGCCCAATCCCTGAACGCGGTTGCCCATGCCTTGATCCTGGTGGCCGGGTCCGCGGTGGGTGCGGTATTCCATGCGTTGTCGACCGTGTCGGCCAGCGAGGTGTACACGTCGTGGATCAGTGCTGTGACCAGGTCGTCGCGGGTGGCGAAGTAGCCGTAGATGGCGTTGGCGGTCATGCCCATCTCGCGGGCGATGGCCCGCAGGGTGATCGCGTCCGGTCCGCCCGAGGTCATGAGGGCGAGCGCGACCTTCTTGATTTCGGCGGTTGTCTCGGCGCGCAGCCGCTCGCGGCGTCCTGTGATCGTTCCCACCGCACTACTGTACAGCGTGCTTGCACTGAGCGCCGTACAGTAAGTTCACGCCGTATAGTTTTCTGAGCGCCGTGCATAACCGCCGTTACGGCAAGACAACTGGGGAGAGTCAGTGCACATCGGAGTCATCGGAGCCACAGGCAGCATCGGCAGCCGAGTCGTCGTCGAAGCCCTTGGCCGCGGCCATCAGGTGACGGCCCTCAGTCGTGACGCCGGACAGGTCGAGGAGCCGCGCGAGAACATCGTTTGGAACAGCGTCGACGTCCTCGATGCCGGCAGCATCGCCGCGGTCCTCCCAGGGCTGGACGTGCTGATCAGTGCGTTCCAGCCCGGCAACGGCGCCAAGGACATCGCCGACGTGGTGGCCCGCTCGATCGCCGACCCCACCGTGTATGCCACCGCCGCGCGAGCCCTGCTGAAAGCACTGGAAAGCCACCCGAGGACCCGCTTGATCGTCATCGGCGGTGCCGGCAGCCTGGAGATCGAACCGGGTCTCGTGCGGGCGGACTGCGACGCACTCCTGCACGAGACCCTCGACGAGATCGGCCTGCCGCGGGAGTACTCCGCCGCCGTACGGGGTCACCGCGACGCCCTGAACGTACTGCGGACATCGAACCGGCTGTGGACCTACTTCAGTCCCGCAGAGGACATCGCCCCCGGCGAACGCACGGCCCGCTTCCGCATGGGCGGCGACCAGCCGGTCCTGGATGCCGAGGGACGCAGCCGCATCTCCATGGAGGACGCGGCCGTTGCTCTGATCGACGAAGCCGAACTGCCTCGCTTCGTCCAGCGCCGCTTCACCATCGGCTATTGAGCCGACGCGGGCGGACCCTCGCGACTGATGCGTACCCGGCGCCTCCTGAGATGCGCCACGGTCGGGGCAGGCGGGGCTCGATCATGGGGCTGCGTCTGCGGGTGGGGGAGTGGTCGATACGGTGACCGGCACACCCACCCGCCCACCCCATGCCATTCCCGTCACCCGCCGTTGGGCGAGTCCTGGTTGCGGACGAGGTGGGTGAGTACGGTGCGCGCGGCGTCGCCGGGGTCCTGGTCATGTCCGAGTGGCAGCGCTCCGCTGGTCCACAGGGCGGCGAAGCCGTGAGCGACGGACCAGGCTGCCAGCTTGGCATGCGCCGCGTCGCCGTCGCCGGCGAGGTGGGCGACGGCTTCGGCCAGGGCTTCGTCGGCGCGCCGGCGGGCTGCCGCCACTTCGGGTTCGTCGGGGTGGTAGAGGCCGGGCTGGAACATCACCTCGAAGCAGGCGCGGTGGTCAACAGCGAACCGTACGTAGGCGACGCCTGCCTCCAGCAGGTCATCTCCGGCGGCGCGTACCGCGTCGGCCAGCAGGTCGTAGCCGCGGGCGGCGAGCGCGGTGAGCAGGCCGGCCTTGTCGCCGAAGTGGTGCGTGGGGGCGGCGTGGGAGACGCCTGCGCGGCGGGCGAGGTCGCGCAGGCTCAGCGCCGAAGGGCCGTTTTCCTCGATGGCCTTGGTCGCGGCGGCCAGAAGGGTGTCGCGGAGATTGCCGTGGTGGTAGGGCCGGTCGGTCATGCACCCCATTCTATCTTGTCGTTGACAAGTTCCCTCGGTCTGGGCAATCTTGGCGGCGTCAAGTTCGTGTCGGGGGAGCCCCCGGCGCGTGACGAGGGGGACTTCTATGCAGCCTTTGATCGCTCTCATCTCCGGCTTCCTGCTTTCCCGGTTGGCCGGGTTGGCTGGTGTCACAGCTCTCGACGGCTGGCAGCCCGCCCTGCGCGTAGGGCTGGCCGCGATGTTCCTGCTGACCGCGTTCGCCCACTTCTTCCCCGCACTGCGTGCCCGCCTCGTGGAGATGGTCCCGCCCCGCATACCACGGCCCGAAATGCTGGTCACCGTAACGGGAGTGCTGGAAGCGGCTGGTGCGATAGGGGTGCTGGTACCCGCGACGGCGCCCTGGGCGGCGGCGGGCCTGCTGCTGATGCTGCTGGCGATGTTCCCCGCCAACGTGTCGGCCGCCCGACGCGGGCTTGCCCACGCCACTCGGCTGGGACCCCGTACCGCCCTTCAGGCGGGCTTCGTCACCGCGGCAACGCTGGCCATAGTGTGATCGGCCGCACGCCACAGGCCGGACCCCGGCCCACGCGGCCCGTCAGCTCCGGGCCGCGTGCCGGTGACGGGTCAGGCGCGCAGGTAGCGCAACAGGACGGTACGGGAATCGAGCACCCGGGACCCTTCCAACCGCAGCCCGATGCGCTGATCGCCGTCGCGGAAGACCGGTTTGCCGCCCCCGAGGATCACCGGGTGCACGACGATCTGGTATTCGTCGATGAGGTCGCGCGCGGTCAGGGCGGCCGCGAGTTCCGAACCGCCGACCAGCAGCAGGGTCTTGCCGGAGTTCCTGAGGGTGGTCAGCTGCTCGGCGTAGTCCTCCCTGAGGATCCGGGTGTTCCACCCCGCCTCCTTCAGCGTGCGGGACACCACCACCTTCGGAGTGCTCCGCCACACCGGGGCGAACCTGAGGTCGTGCTCGTCATGGGAGAGCTCCTCGGCCCGAGGCCAGTAGCCCGCCATCAGCTCCCACACCTTCCGTCCGTACAAGAAGGCGTCGGCTCTGCCGGTCAGGTCGTGCGAGTAGTCCGACAACTCGCCTCCCATGGCCGGCCAGTCGAACTCACCCTTGGGTCCTTCGATGTAACCGTCCGCCGACTGGTGAACGAAGTGAATGATCCTGCCGGGTGCAGGCATCGTGACAACCCCTTCCAATAAGGCCACCCCTCTGCGGGGGCGGACGCGCAAAGTGCCGCGCCCAGCCTGCTCCGCGGGAGACAAGCCGAACAAGATCCTTCTTCTAAAGCGTGCTTTACCCCAGCTGAACGATGACGGCACCCCGACGATTCGACACCTTGGCCGCGCGCCCACCGGCCAATGGAGGCGGCCCCATGCTCGAACGCATCGAACTGCAGGCATTCCTCACGCTGGCCGAAGAGCTGCACTTCGGCCGCACCGCACAACGCCTGGGCGTGTCGCCGGGCCGTATCAGCCAGACCATCAAGCACCTGGAGAAGCGCATAGGCGCACCCCTTTTCGAGCGGACCAGCCGCAATGTGCGGCTCACCGACATCGGCCGCACACTCCACGAAGAGCTGCGCCCTGCCGCCGAGCGGATCGCCCGCGCCCTCGACGACGCCCGCGAGGCGGCCCGGGGCTTCGCCGGGCCGCTGCGGGTCGGATTCTCCGCACCGTGGTGCGGGGAACTGGTGATGCGCACTGCGGACGCCTTCCGCACCAGGCACCCTGCCTGCGACGTGCACGTCCGGGAAATACAGCTCAACGACCCCCTCGGTCCGCTCCGCAAACGGACCGTCGACTTGCAACTCACCGAGTTCCCGATCCGTGAACCCGACGTAGCCACCGGCCCGGTGATCTACCGCCAACCCCGGGCGCTTCTCGTTCCGGCCACGCATCCCTTTGCCGCACGAGGCCGCGTCAGCGTCGAGGACCTGGCCGACAGCACCCTCGTCGCCGTTGCCGGAGACATCCCCGCCTACTGGCTGGACCACCACTTCCCCCGGCGCACACCCAAGGGCCGTCACATCCCGCACGCCGCACCGGTCACCTACTGGCAGGAGGCCCTTTCACACGTGGCGACCGGCCGCGGCGTCTCGCCCCTCGCAGACCGCGCACAGGAGTACTTCAGCTACCCCGGTACCGCCTTCGTTGCCCTGCCCGACATGCCGCCCATCGAATACGGGCTGCTGTGGCCGGCTGAATCCCGCAACCCTCTCGCGCAGGCGTTCCTCCAGAGCCTGCACAGCCGAGCACTCCGAGAAGCGACCACCACCTGACCGGCACCGCAGCACCCCAGCCGCATGCCCCTTGGACGAGCTTCTGGACCTGGTGCCGGCTTCCACGCCAGGAACCGCACGACCAGCTCCACTCCGTTGGGCGCCGGGCCGATCCACGCACCGGACGCCTCGTTCGCACCCTCACGGCTCGTGCGGTTACTCGCCGAGCGCGGCTCGCACCGCCGTGAGACTCTCGACCAGCAGCACGGAGCCGGCCTGGGCAACCACCCCGCGACCGCCACTCTCGACACGGACACGCGGGTAGGACCCGCTACTTTTCTTCACCTGGTTGCGGGTCCGACGCAGGTCGCAGAGCCTGGCCCCGACGTCGGCCGGGGTCCGGTGCGCCGTCGTGCGAGGCCGGCTGGAGCGGTCGTGCAGCCCGGACTCGCCTTCGGCCCGCCACCGCCGCATCCATTCGTGGGCCGTGGCCCGCGATATACCCGTCTCGGCGGCCACGTGTGCGACCGGGCGGCCCCGATGCGACCCGTTCGACCAGCAGGCGCCTACCGAAGACGGTCAGCCGGGCATGGGGCGTCAGACGGGCCGGACGCGGCGGCGAATCCTGCCGATCTCCGGATTCCTCGCCAGCTCCGGGTAACGCGAGCAGAGCTCATCGAGGAGGTCCCGCAGAAACGCGGCCGTCGCAGAGCGGAATTCCTGGTAGGAGACGGTTCCAGAGGGCCCCCGCTCCTCCCGGATCCGTACCTCATCACCCTTGCGGGTGATGAGGTACTCGCCCGCTCCCTCGGCTGCGGAGTAGCGCCGCTTGGTCTCCTCCCGCAGATCCTCCGCGATGCAGAACAGCACGTACGCGGTGTCCAGAACGGGCCCTGGTCCGCTGAAGTCGGCGCCTCCGACCCGGAACGTCAGCTCTCCCCAGAACGTCTCGTACGTCAAGTCATAGAGGTCGGCTGCCGCGAGCTTCCTCCGCAGCTCGGGCGTGTCCTCGCCGTCGACGATGCCATCCACCCGGCCGGCGAGTTCCATCACCTGAACTCCTCTCCGTAGCTTCTTCTCGTGTCCGAATGGGCGGCTCTGCGGCGTCCCCCGGACAGTACAGAGGCGGCCCGTGGCGGCCGCGTGATCCCGACATCCGGTCCTCACCTGGCTCAGCAGGTCCCGGCGCAGCGCTCGAAAGACACTCGGAGGGGAAGGAGGCTCGAACGTATCACCACCGATGGCCCGTCCGGATGCACAAGGTCCGCCAGCGGTATCCGTCCGCTCACGAGCACCGTTTCATCTGGCGCGGCCCCGCATCAGGCGTCCAGCGGCCGCGGCCCTCCTGCTGGGGCAGAAGGTCTGGTGGCCGACCGCCAGTGACTGCCCAGTGAGTCACCAGCCCAGTCCGGCCCGGCGGGGCTTCGGTTCGCAGCGTCCAACCGCGAGCCTGGCTCCTCGGGCTTCGCCTGGGCGGCGAGTAAGCACGCGACCTGACATCGCGCTGGAGGTCACGCTCGGCAAATGGCAGGAGCTCCCGCTCCGCGCAGCCCACACCGTCGGCCTCACCCGGGCGCTTCCAGAACGCCGCCGGCACCATCGGCACGCCCGGGATCGACCGCCCGGGACACTGGGCGCACTGCGGCGGGACCGGCGAGACCCGCCCCCTGTGGGGCCGCCGAGAGCCGGGCAAGCCCAAGGGGGCCTGGGTAAGCCTCCCCGAACGGCGGCTTGCCCAGGTATCCGATCGGCGATGGGCTGGCTTGCCCAGCGCCGAACACGCCGGCCGGGGCGCATGAGGAGACGGTGCGGAGCTTCGAGACGGGGGAGACGGTCGCAGGGCGCGACGTGCACCGCTCCGGACGGGTGTGGAGCGAGCAGGCGTTACGGGTCGCCGCCGACACGGGCGAGGCGCTGGTGACCGCCTGCGCGCCGGGAGCGGAGGCCCGCTGGCCCGCCCTGTATGCCAAGGCCCGCGCCGACGGCGATCGGTCGATGTGCACCGAGGTGTTCCGGGCGGGGCGCCGGCTGCGGAACTGGTACATCGACTTCGAGCGCCCCACCGTCCGCACGGCCGCAGGGTTCGACACTTTCGACCTGACCGTCGACCTCGTCATCGACCCCGGCCTGGAGCGACGGCTCGGCATCGTCACCGACGCCGAGCACCCGGCGGTGGATCGCGCCCGAGGCCGCCGCGGACCCCGCCCTAGAAGGGTTCAGCGGCCCGCAGGAGGCCTTGCGGAAGGTAGGGGGATTCGACGCGGATGTCCCAGCCGCGGCGGCGGGCGTGGCAGGCCAGGGCGAGGATGTCGAGGTTGCAGGACGCATCCGGATCGTCGGCGCGGTCGGCGACCTGGTAGTAGTCGCGGTGGGCTTCGAGCGCGTCGGCCAGGGCGAGGTTGAAGCTCTCCTCGTCGCCCTCCACCAGTTGCGACAGCAGTACGGCCGGCGGCATGGCGAAGCCCCAGTCCCTGGCCTTCTCGGCCTGCTGCAGCGCGCGCTGCGCGGCCGGTTCGGGGTCGGTGCCCTTCAGGTAGGCGTGAAGGGCTTCGCGGTACGCGCTGAAGGCGGAGCCGTCCGGGCGGGCGAAGGCAGGGCCGGTGAGGACCAGCGGGGCGAGGTCCTCGCGTGCGCCGGTGATAAGGGCGAACGCAGTGGCCTTCTGCCAGTTGTGGGCGCCGGCTTCCTCCTTCCGCTCGGCCGGGTAGCGCAGCGTGCGGCCGTCGATGGTTACCTCGGCCTCGGTGCCCGGCTCCGCCAGCGCGATGCGGAACAGGGCCGCCCCGATGCGAGAGGCCAGCCGAAGGGTTGCGAGCTGGGCGTCCGTGACGTCGCCAGGGTTCCCCGCCCGCCACTGGAAGAGGCGCTCCTGATCACCCATGGCGCTGCCGAGACGCCAGACAGCGAGGAGCTTTCCGTCGACGGGGGTGAACGCCTCTTGCAAGTCCTCCTCGTACATGGCCTCGATCCGCGTAAGCCCGTCCCGCTCACAGGCGGGCCGTTCCACCACCAGCGGGCCCGCGGCAAGCGCGGCCACCGCGTCCGGCCGCCGGTCCCGGCCGAACCCAGCGACCCGCGGGCCTCGGCTCTCGAAGCCGGTGATCAGGGCGTGCGGGAGATAGCCGGTGCGGACGGCCGGTGCCCAGCCCAGCGTCCGGTACGCGAGCGCGGCGAGAGCGATGGGGACAAGCGGGAGCAGAGTGCTCGGAGAGGCCGTGGGGCCCTGCAGGGCGGCGTGCCTGGCCAGGAGGTCGGCGAGCGCGGCATCGAACGCCTCCCCGTCCTGGACGACCAGGGCGCGCAGCGCGTGGAGCGCCGCGCTGTCCGTCCGGTCCAGGAATGGCTCGCTGATCTCCTCGGCGCGGGTACGGATGCGGCCCAGGGCCGCGTCAATGGCGGCGAGCTTGGCCTGCGCGCTCGGCGGGTACTCCTCGTCGTCGCCGGTGTCGTCCAGGACCACGGCCGTCAATCCTGTGGCGAGTTCGCCGAGGGGCGTTCCCTGCGCCTGCTCGGCGAACTTCTCCCGGGCGAAGTGGAAGGCCTCGCCGTGCCACTTGGCTTTGTCCCTGAGGACCGACAGGCAGAGCGCGTCGATCCATTCCCCGGGCGTGACGCTCTCCTCGGGGGCATCCTCACCCGGGTCGTAGCTCATGCCGAAGTTCACGTACTCCAGGAAGACCTGGAAGCTGCAGTGCGGGTGGTACGCCGCGTAAGCGACGGCGCCGGCCGCGGCTTCGGAGGCGTCCTTGAGGGCGGACTTGGCCTCTGGGGTGTCGAGGTCGGGTGTCTCGACGGAGAGGGCGCCCAGGTAGTCGAGGAACTCGTCGGCGATCGACTGCCATTCGTAGGTGGCCATGCGCCCGGCCCGCGACATGGACCGTACCTGACCCCCGATCCGGTTCGTGAAGTCCTCGCGCGCTGCCGACATGACGGGTCCGCCCACCTGGTGACGCTCTATCCGCACTGCCCTGCTCTTTGATCGAATCTCTGCGGACAGCCTAGTCGCGGGATCTGACAGGCCAGCCCGGCACGGGCTGTAGCCGGGCTCACCGAGGGACTCGGCGGGTGCGTCAGCGGCGGTGGTGCGGCCAGCCCGATGAGGTGGATGGCGGTGCGACTGCAATGCCGCGCTGGGGCTCGGCTCAACGAGCACCCCCACTGCCCGGAAGTGGTGATCCGCGTCGCGGTGACCGTTGTTGGCCGCGCGCCAGGGCCGGGAACGCCGCGCCGTGCCTTACTCCTCGATGAGGCCCCCGATCATTGGCGCGGGGAGGGCCAATCCGATCCGGAGTCAGATCTGCTCCACCGCAGTGATTGAGGGGGCTGCCGATGGGCAGTCCGGCAAACCGACGCGGAGGCGGCGGACGGCGCGGTGGAGAGGTGGTGCGGTATTCGTCACCGGACCTTCCGCTGCTGCGGGGCCTCCGGCGTCACCACGGTCGGCGGGTGGCAGCAGCTCCACCGGCTCCAGGTCGCGGGTCGGGAACCGTTCCGCCGGATCCTGCGTGAGCTCTTGATGGGCAGTCGGCTGATGGAGGGGATCTGATGAGAACGCGGACGATGGTGAGCGTGGCGGTTTCGGCATGCGTGGCGCTGGTGGCGTGCGGATGCGGTCCGGAGAAAGCGAAGGAGAACGCTGACGCGAAGCCTTCGCAGCCGTCCGCGTCCACACCGGCGAAAGTGCCGTCGGGCACGCCGTCCGCGTCCGCCGGAACCGAGAAGCCGTCGGCCGCTGTGACCGGTAACCAGCCCGCGCCCAGGACGAAGGAGCGCGCGATCCAGCGGTACGAGCAGTACCTCCACGGCCTCGGGCGTGAGGACATCGGCACGGTCTGCGAAGTGGCCGGGCCCGGCGCGAAGAAGGCAGAGGACCAGGGATTCGGTCCGTGCACGTCGACGTACGTGATCGTGTTCCAGATGATCTCACCCGCGCAGAAGAAGGCCCTGCAGACCGCGACGGTAGATCCGCAGCGCGTCCCCGTGCGCACCCTCGACAAGATCGAGATGCCGCTCGAAGCGGTCAGGTCCTCCGTCACCTTCTCCGAGGAAGACCTGGGCAGCTACACGCTGGAGTACCTCAAGAACGACTACTACGTCACCGACGGAAAGTGACCCTCCGTACGCGGAGACCCTTGCGGCAGAAGCGGATTCGTTGGCGATCGGACCAAGGGTCTGGATACGGGCGCGCTGACCTGTTCGAGAGCCGTGACGACACCGCAGCGAGGTCCAGTTCGTGCCGGGGGGCAGGACGCGGTCCCGGAGGAGGAGTTCCGGACGCCGGGAGGACGGGGTGGTCTGGGGCGCCGGGCGGGGATGGCGGTTACAGGGCTGGACGGGCGGCTGGTGGTCCGCGACAGCTCGGGCCTGGTTCCGTCGGCGGACGCCGGGCGGGGGAAGTGGTCGCGGGCGGTGGTGGAGGCTACGTACCCGGCGGCGCTGCGGGGCCCGGTGGGTGCGGGGCGGGCGGCGGACCGGGCTGACGCAGGCCCTCGGCGTCCCGTTGCCGCTGCGCCGGCCGAGCGCCAGAACTCCGCTGTCGCCGCCCCGCCCGCCGGCTGATCACGAACCCGATCCGGCAGGATGCCGTCCCCCGGCCGCGGTCAGAAGGCGTTGCGCCGCCGAAGGCCGAACGTACGGCCGTCCGGGTCGATGAGGAGCCGGTGCAGCGGCATGGTGAAGCGGCGGGCGGCGTACGAGAGGTCGGGCGGACGGTAGGCACGCAGTCGGCCGGGCGGTTTCGGGCCGCGGCGGCCGCCCTCGTGCCAGGCGTCCAGCGCGGCAGCGCTCGCGGCGAACGCCTCGAAGGCCCGTAGCGGGTCGCACAGCGGGTCCGGGCCGCCGGGGGCGTCGGGCTCGGGGACGTCGAGGTGCTCGCGGGAGAGTTCCAGCCGCAGCTCCCTCGCGAAGCGGCGGGCGCCGTCACCCAGCCCGGCGGGATCGGCGGGCGCGCGGGCATCCACGTCGTCGTCCAGGACAGCGCAGTTGAGTTCCGAGTCGTGGGTCCAGGACCGGAGGTTGATGTTGTCGGATCCGATCGTGGCCCACACGTCGTCGACGTCGCACACCTTGGCGTGCACGTACACAGGAGTGCCGGCGCGGTTCTCCAGCCCGTAGACCGCCACCCGTCCGCCGCCCGCCTCGCGCAGTTTGTCCAGCGCCTTGACCCGTCCGACCAGGTTCATGGGCAGGGACAGCCGGCCGTCCTGGTCGGGCACGGTGGGTATCACGGCGATCAGGCGGAGTTCGGAGTTCTCGCGCAGCGCGCGGGCGAAGCACTCCACCACCTCGGGGGACCAGAGGTACTGGTCCTCCAGGTAGATGAGCCGCCTGGCCCGCTTCAGCGCCTTGAGGTAGCTGCGCGCGACGCTGCGCTCCCCGTCCGGCGCGAAGGGGTAGCCGTGCAGCAGCCGGTTCGGATAGGTGCGCAGTACCTGCACGGTGTGGTGGCCGCAGGGCGGGGGGTCGGGGAGTTGCGGCGGGATGGGATCCGCGTAGGTGTCCTCCCCGTTGATGAGCTCCCGCAGCTTGACGAGCGGGCTGCGGCTCAGCGCGGCCGGGTCCTCCCAGCGTTCGCGGAAGCCCGCCTCGATGTCACCGACGGCCGGTCCCCGGACGGCCAGTTGGACGTCGTGCCAAGGTGGTCGGGGACCGTAGGCGGCCGCCAAGGGCATCGCCTGCGGATCCCCGTCGTGCGAGGCGTCGTCGTTGCGGCTGTGGCACAGGTCGATCCCGCCGACGTAGGCCACGTCCAGGGCGGGGCGGCCGCGGTGGCGCAGGACGACCAGCTTCTGGTGGTGGCTTCCTCCGGGGCGGACCCGCATGTCGAGCAGGCATTCACCACCCGCCGCCTCGATCTCCTCCCCGAGGTGCCGGTTCTCGCTCTCGCTGAACCGCAATCCGTCCAGGTGGGAGCGCCAGATGAGGCCCTTGACGATCACGCCGCGCGAGGCCGCCCCCGCCAGCACGGCGCCGATCTCCGTACCCTCGCCGTCGAGCCGTTCGTCGGGGTCGCCGCGCCAGTCCGTGAAGAGGACGAGGTCTCCCCGGCGCTGGGCCCGGATGTTCCGCAGGAGCTCCGCGAAGTACGTGGAGCCGTGCACGAGCGGTCGCGCCTCGTTGCCGCGGGTCCAGGCGGCGCCGTCGGGGTGGCGTCTGTCCACCCGCGTGGCGGTGTTCCCGCGTTCACCAGCGGTGAGCATCCAGTCACTGCGTCGCATTTTTGGTGCCTCCCTGGACCGGCTACCCGCCCGGCGCGGTTTCAGGCACCGTGTTCCGGGTGCGTGGCGGCGCCGCGTCCGCCGCCGTGCCGCCCGCGCCCGCCCCGGCACCGGGTGCGGCCCCGTCCGCGCCTGCTCCCGCTCCGGAGCCGGCCGTGGCCCCGGTTCCCGGTCGGCAGCATGCCCATTCCGACGCCACAGGGCGTCAAACGGCTCGACGACCTCGCCACCTCGTGATGTTGGTCCAAGCGAACTTACAGATACTGCCCCGTCTCCTTGTCCCCGAAGATCCATCGGTCCTTCCTCGTCGGGATCAGGCTTGCCTCAGGGCCTGGACAACTCCCGCCGGCGTTCACTTGAGCCCAGCCGATCCCCCGCTGGGCGAGCATGTCATCCGCTGGTTACCAGGGGATGTGGGTGTGGATGGTTTTGCCGCCGTCGGGTGTCGGCTCGATGCGTACGTCGGTGGTGAGGTGGTTGATCAGGATCCATCCCCATCCGCCGGTGCCGTCGGTGTGGGGTAGGCGCGGCTGAGGCGGGTCGGGGTTGGTATCGGCGACGGCGATGTGGATGTGGTCGCCGTGCAGGGCGAGGTGGAGCGTGCAGGGGCCGTCGGTGTGCCGGATCGCGTTCGAGACGAGTTCACCGACGACCAGGAGCGCGATGTCGGCGCTTCCTGGGTGGGTGGGGGGCCGGACGTGGGCGGCGTTGGCGAGGAAGGCGCGGGTCGCCTCACGTGCTGACGCGGCGGCTTCACCGGCAGGCGGCAGCCTCTGATCGAGCACGGGCGCTTTCATGGGACCTCCTTCCGTCTTGGGTGCCCGTCGTAGTGCGCCTGCCCCATCGGGCGGCCCCGACGCGGGTAGGCCCGCGCTGGGAGTGGCGCAGCACCTGCGCGGGCCCGGGACCGCCTGCTTGGAACGGAGGGTCTGGCTGGCTGCCGGCACGTGGGTCTTCTCCGCGCGGGGCAATTGCCTGGGTTGCTTCGGCGGGCCGTGCATCGGGGGGATCGTTTCCCCGGTGAATTGAGCCACCCACTCGGGTTGAGTTGGCTGCTCGTGTCATGTCCAGGCACTGGCCGGGCGCGCTACACCCGGCCATGTGATCAAGAACCTGATGTGGGGAGGTCCGGCTCGGTTGGGTGCCCGGTGGGCACGGTGACGGTGGCCTACAAGGTGTACGGACACGCTGTACGGACACGCTGTACGGACATGGTGCCGCTGTACTGCGCCGTGGACGTTGCCGTGTTGCCGCTGGTGCGGCCGTCAGTGGATTGGCGGCAGTTCTTCCGGACCGGACGGGCCGCCGTTCACCGCTCGTCGCGCTCGTTCCGGTCCACCCGGGGGAGGACAGGGTGCTGCCGGCGGAGGTGGGTCGGATCGCCGGGGTGGGCCGGGCCGCGGTCGTGAACTGGCGCCGGCCCCTGCCCGGTTTCCCGGACCCGATGGGCGGCACGGAAGCGCATTCGGAGTTCGAGCGGCGTGCGGTGGTCGACTGGCTGGTGGCCCACGACAAGATCGCCGTCCCCACCGGCCTGCCCGCTGCCACGCTCGTGGTGTCCGGCTCCGGTGGTCGTACGCGCACGGTTCGGTTGCCGGACGCGGAAAGCGGTTCCGGGCCCTGGTGGTTGACAGCGACGACCAGCAGTACAGGCGCAGGCCGTTCGCCTGAGCGCGATGGGAACCCTCCTCCTTCCGTGCCACCCATCCGGCTTCCACAAAATGTTGACGCACCTCTATCGGAAAGACCTTCGCCTGACAGACGATTCAGGTACGCTCCCCGCTTTCATCTGACGTCTCGTCGGTGCAGGGGAAGAGTGATCCGACCCGTGTTCGTTGGGAGGCAACACGACATGGACCCGCTCAGCGATCGTCCCGGCACCGCCTCAACCGCCGCACCGGACTTAGCCGCACGCATGTCCGAGCCGTTCCGGACCGAGGTGCGGCTCGCCGACCCGCACGCGGCTGCCACGTCCGCCACCCTTGCGGACCACCCCGTACTTCCGCGGGAGCCCGGAGCGCCCAGCCGTCGCGGCGTTCTGGCCGGCCTGGGGATGGCCGTGGCCGTTCCGTCCGTCCTCGGCGTCGGCCGGACGCAGCCGAGAGGCGGAACGCTGGCAGGGCGGACCACTGTGCTCAGGAACGCCGCGCTCCTGCTCACCATGGACCCCGCGCTCGGTGACGGCCCCCTGGGAACGGTCGAGCACGCGGACGTCCTCATGAAAAACGGCGTCATCGCGGCCGTGGGCAAGCAGCTGCTGACGCCTTCCGGTACGCAGGTGATCGATGCCACCGGCAAGCTGGTGATGCCGGGGTTCGTCGACATCCACACTCACCTGTGGCAGTCGTCAATGCGCGGCGGTTGCGCGGACCGCGACCTCTTCGGGTGGCTAGCCGGCTGCAACCGGGCAACGTTCCCCCGGATCACAGCAGCAGACATGTACCGCTTCGTCCGCCTCGGAGCCCTCGACTCCGTACAGTCCGGCGTGACCACGCTCGTGGACTGGGTGGACGCTATCCCCTACGACACGACGGTCCAGTACGTGCGGGCTCTGGCCGATTCAGGGGTGCGTTTCACCTACGCGATGTTCCAGGCCGAACGGGACGCCGGGCTGATCACGCGGGTGAAGCGGGAACTCATAGAACCGCTTCCGCTTGCCTCGGTGCAGGTCGCCACGCACGCGGCTCGAGCCATCCAGGGCCTCAACCGAGTCCACTGGGAAGTAGCTCAGGACCTCGGCGTCATGCTCAACAGCCACGTCCTCGAACGCACCGAGCAGCGCGCGGACGATCCGATCGGCGTCCTCACGGACATCGGCGCGCTGGGTCCGCGGCTGCTGATGAACCATGCGATCCACCTGACCGACGACGAGATCGCCGCGGTGGCCGCGCACGACGTACGGGTCTCGCACTGCCCGTTGAGCAACATGCGGCTCGCCTCGGGGATCATGCGGCTGCCGGACCTCGGGCGGCGCGGCGTCAAGGTCGGGCTCGGCCAGGACGGCGGCACCAACGACACCTCGGACTTCTTCGCCCTCATGAAGACGGCCATCGGCCTCCAGAGGGTGCGCTCGCTGGAGGTTTCGGTGTTCCCCAAGGTTCACGACGTGCTGCGGGTCGCCACGCTCGGCGGCGCCGAAGCGATCGGCATGGCCGACAAAGTCGGCTCGCTGACACCCGGTAAGCTCGCCGACGTCATCGTGATCGACCCCGCCACGCTCAACTTCGCGCCACGGTTCGACTGGGTCAACCAGATTGTCTTCAACGGCCGCCCGGAGAACGTCCACGCGGTCTTCGTGAATGGTCGGCCGCTCAAGCTCGACGGCCGCCTCGTCGACGTCGACCCCGACCGCATCGTACGGGAAGCGGAAGCGGCAGCGACCCGGCTCCGGGCCGGCTCCTGATGCCCTCCTTGGATGATGGTGGCCACCGGGTTGTAGATGACGTACACGAAGGCGGCGACTCCCAGCCAGACCACGTTCGGCAGTATTGAGCCCCGGAGAACAGTGATGAAGCTGACGGGCATTAGGCCGTCCGGCAGCACCCGTCCGTTCCACCGTTCGATGTGGTTGCGCGTCACACGGTGCTTGTTGGGCATGCCCTGATCAGATCACCCTCGCGCTGGTTTGCGGGGGTGCCGTCAGAAGCCGGGCTGCCAGGGTGCGGGGGTTCCCAGCGAGCCGCTGTCCGCCGGCGGGGAGAGCTTCGAGGGAGCGTTCCGCGACGCCCACCGCGCTGGGGTAAAGCAGAAGGGCCCGGATCCTTGTGGATCCGGGCCCTTCTGTTCAGTAGCGGGGACAGGATTTGAACCTGCGACCTCTGGATTATGAGCCCAGCGAGCTACCGAACTGCTCCACCCCGCGTCGGTAAACCTCACCTTACGGCACTGCAGCACCGCCTTTTACCGTCTTGGCCCTGCTCGGGGCTCTGGCCGTCCGGCGATGGAGATGAGTTGGATGTGCGCATGGTGGCGGGTAGAGCTGCCCGTCGACGGCCCGCCTGACAGGCAGTGGTTCGCTGGGTTCACACGGCATCATGCGGCCCACCTCATCCCGATCGCGTCCAGCTGCGCGATCCGATCGTCGCTCAGTGACATTCTCCGTGTGCGGGAGGGCGGGCAGTCCCCGCTCGTCGACGCTGATGGTTTCGACGTGTTTGCGGGGGACGGTGAGGTGGCCTTCCCGCTGGTAGAACTGGGCGGCTGCCGCCAGGTTGATCTTCCATTTGTCGGCCTGGCTGGTCCGCCCCAGGGCCCGGACTTTCTCCCGCTCGCTCGCCGGCTCCAATTCGAGGATGCTCTCCAGCAGCCACTGCTGCCCGGGCGCGAGGGTGTCCCAGCCGAAGCGCTGCGCTTTGACCCACTGCCCAAGGTCTTCGCCCTGGACGACAACATCGCCCGGCTCCACCGGCATTCGGCCGCCGGCTTCGACATGACGTCGCACGAGGTGAAGCAGCGCTGCCACGCGACGGGCCAGACCGGCCACCAGGGTGGCGGCGTGGCGGTGGGCGGCCGGCTCGGGCCTGGTTCCGCCGGCGGGCGCCGGCCGAGGGGAGTGGCCGCGGGCGGTGGTGGAGGTCGTCGATCCGGAGGCGGTCCGCGCGGCTCTGCGGGACCCGGTGGGTGCGGGGTGGGCGGCGGATCGGCTGACGGAGGCCGTGGGGGTCCCGCTCCCGATGTGCCGGCCGAGGGTGACCGCCTCGGCGGTCGGCCGCCTTGTCCGAGCCGGGCTCCTCGTCTACCTCGGCGGTGACGTCGAGTCCCCCGATGCTCGCCCGGACCAGGTGGCCGCCGTCGGCCGCCGCCGCGACCTCGTGGGCGGGGGCAGCAACACCGGTTCCGCCCACGACTCTGGACTGCTGTGAGCGCCCCTTGACCGGCTTCGACAACGGATGGACCGCCTGAGCCGAATACAAAGCGCAGACAGAATAGCAAAAGGGCGGCGAGGAAGCGCCGCCCTTTTGTATCCCTATTGCGTGCCTGATCGACAGCCCTGCGGGCTGGTTAGCGGACTAGCTACAGCCCCCGCTGAATCTGCGCCTCGTCGATCTGCTGTTCCTTCTTCGTTTGCTCGTCCTTGATGATGTACTTCACGGGGGATGACTCGTTCTGGACCCTCTGGATCTGGCCCGTGTGCTTCTGCTTGTCCGGCCCCGTGTACTGCACTCGGTCGCCCTGGTTGTATTCCATCGCTGTCTCCACTTCTCGAAGTTGACCTCATGGACGGGCTGGCCTTTTTGAAGCGTGGCCTCACCCCGCCGCGTGCCCGCTTCCAAACGCGGGTCGCGTTGTACAGAAAACCGTGAATCGTGCCCGTCAGCCACCGCTGACGGCCGAATGAGGGAACGCAACTTCTACCAAGCCGCCGGAGCGACTGACCGGCAAGCACCAGCTGAGTTCTAGCCGCCGGTCCCCGCCCGGAGCAGGCCCAGCAGGTGGGCGAGCACCTCGCCTCAGCCGCCCGCGGGCGGCCTTGGGAGGGTGTGCGGTTCGCGACGTGGGGGAGCCGTGACGTCCTGGACGTGGTGTGGGTCCGCCCGGCGCTGGTGGCGGAGGTCGGCGCCGAGCAGCTGCTCGTCCTCGGACGCTACGACCAAGACGGTCGGCTCCGCGCGGTCGGCCGCGCCACGCCCCTGAAGCCGGACGCGGCCCGCCGGCTCGCCGACCACCTCACCGCCGCCGGCTCCGACCATCCGTGGACCGGCGTACGGTTCGCCGCCGCCTGGGGCAGCCGCGAACCCCTCGACCCGATCCTCGTCGTCCCCGAGCTGGTCGCCGAAGTCAGCGCGGACACCGCCATCGACCGAGGAGCATGGCGGCACCCACCCCCGCGCTTCGTACGACCGCGCCTGGACGTCACCGTGGCCGACGTCCCGGGATTCGGGGAAGGCGCGCAGCCCTCCAGCGGTTGACCTGCCGCAGCCCGCGATGGCGCGGGCT
>NZ_JBSFTP010000034.1:0-69562 GCF_053591315.1 Streptomyces sp. NPDC003042 | reverse complement strand
CCGTACGCGCCACCCCAGCCGGCCTCGACGACCGTACCGGCGCCGACGGCGCGGATCGAGGTGCCGAGGGAGGCGTGGAAGTCGATGCCCGTGTGCGACGCGAAGCGGGGGAATCAGGTGCGGGGTGTGGTGGTGCCGATCTCGACTGAGACTCTGCCGAGTTCGCGGACGACGTCATTGAGGGGGCTGTACGAGTCGTTCACCACCTGCGCACGCCACCATGCTGTCGCGAAGGGCCGAAGACGGTTCGACGAGGAGTTGACCGTGCTCATCGTGCTCGCTCTCGGCTTGCTGCTTGCTGCTTGCTGCTTGCTCCGACATCCTGCGGGCGCGGCGTCAACCCGGTCCGTGAGCGCTGGCCGTCTCTGGCCGCCGCCGACCGCCCGGCCTGTCGGCTCACGCCCCCAAGGCCCTTACCGACTGCCCATCGGAGACACCCCGCAAAGAACCGCAGCCCAGGGGCGGCACCGGCGCATTGCCGCACCCAGTGCGCTCCGCTGCTTCTCGCCATTCCTCATCGGCGCACCGCCGAACGTCGCCGGGGCCGTTTCCACAGGTGAGAGACACCCAACGGCTAGGCCTCTCCGACCCCGGCGCGCAGCGGTGGCGGCAGAGCCAGCCCTGATCCCCGTGTCCGCCGAGGTCAACGGATCAGACCCTGGCGTGATCGCCAGCCGTGAGGCATGAGTCCGGTGGCTTGATGGCGCCCTGGCCCGGCTCGGCGTCGTGATGATCCATCAGTTTCTGTCAGAGCCCGCTGCTACACAAATTCCTGAGGAATGGGCCGCGCCCGCGGCCCGCCGACGGGAGGGGACCCCATGTCGAAGGTGCCGGACGGCTTCCACCGGGTACGCGCACACAACCGTCGCAATCCCAAGCCAAGGAGCGCGAAGCGGATGAGCGGCTGGATGATCGCCGGCCTGCTGGCCGGTGCCTGGCTGTGGGGACAGGTATTCGGCTTCGGCGAGACCACCGCCACGACACCGCCGCCCGCGGATCCGCAGCCGGCCGTCTCCGCCCCGGCCGTCCGCTGATGGGGCGCAAACGGCAGCGTCTGCGGCTGCGGGGCCCGCGCGGCGCGGCCGAACTCCTCTCCGCCGCCGCTGTGGCGGTGGCCGTCCTTGTCCTGACCGTCAGGATGGCTGCCGCGACCGCCAACGCTCTGAAAGATGCCTGGCCTGTCGTACTGGCTCTCGCACTGCTGGCCGCGGCTATCGCCGCGTGGCGGACCGCCCAGGCTGCGGGTGGGCGGCGTCGTGATGCCGGGCGACTGGCCCTCCTGCGGATCACCCTGGCCGAGTTCGACGGCATGGACGACCGGCAGTTCGAGTACGCCCTGAGGGATCTGCTGGTTCGTGACGGCTGGCCGGCCCGCCGTGTGGGCGGCGGTGGCGATCAGGTCGCCGACGTCATCGGCGACCATCCCCAGCGCGGCCGGATCGTCGTACAAGCCAAGCACACGCGCGTCGGCGGGAAGGTTGGATCGTCGGTGATGTACGCGGTGAAAGGGACGGCCGGGCCGGCCCATGGAGCCAATCACGCGGTCGTCATCACCAACGGCACCATCACGCGCGACGCAATGGCCTGGGGGGACCGGCACGGTGTCCACTGGGTCGACCGGGAGAAGCTTCGGCGCTGGGCAGAGGCCGGCACCGCGCTGCACGAACTCCTCGGGCTGTCTGGGCGCTCAGGCGGCCGGGGCCGGTTCAAGCGCGCGGCATGACGGTGCTCATCGAGTCAGTTCCGCTACGAACCCGCCTCAGCGGAAGTTCGGCAAGCAGCCAAGACCATGCAGTGTGCGCTTCGTCACAGGCTCGAACGGGGATGGAGACACGACGTGGTGCCGGAACGCGACACCACCTGAGTCGTCGGTCACTCCGCAAAGGGACACGACCAGCGGGGGACACGATCTCTGCGGGAACAAACCTGCTGACCGACCTGCGCATGTCCCCGAGCGCGTTCGGCGTGATCATGGGCATCGGCGGGGCCGGCAGCCGGGCCGGGGCGGTCCTCGCCCCACGCATCGCCTCCCGTATCGGCATCGGACCGACGATCATCACCGGCTTCGCTGTCAGCCCGCTGGCCCAAATCCCCCTCCTGCTCGCCGGACCCGGCCTCACCTGGCAGATCGCCCTCGCATCGACGCTGGCCGCACAGTTGTTCTGGGCAACGGCCTCCGGAACGAGCCAGAGATCCCTCAGACAGACCCTGTGCGAGCCACGCTTCCAGGGCCGCATGCAGGCCGCGAGCACCACCGTCACCGCCGGAGCCCGACCCGTCGCCGCCGCGGTCGCCGGCGCCCTGATCCTCCTCCTCGGCGTACGCGGCACTCTCGCCGTCGGCGCGGTCCTCCAGATCGTCCCCGTGGTCCTCCTGCTCCTCTCCCCCGTCCGCGCGCTGCGGGACATGCCCTCCCCACTCGCGCGCACCGTCGTGCCGCCCGCCCGTGAAGGAGCATCGTGACGACGGCCATGAACGCCGACTACTGGGAAGCGCGGTGGTCCGGGGGCCGCCGGTACCGGCACCCCCACGGCACCGAAGCACGCCTGATGGACGAACACCTCGGCGCCGGCCGCGGGCGCCCGGCCCTCGACATCGGCTGCGGCGACGGCTCCCTGGCCCGCCACCTCCACCACGAGCTCGGATACCGCACCACCGGCATCGACATCTCGCCCAGCGCCGTCACACTCGCCGCCTCCCATGACGCGGGGCCCGGCTCGGGGCCGGCATGGCGGTGCGCCGATATCACCACCGGTGACCTCACGACCCTGCCGGATCCCGCGTACGCGGTCATCACCTGCCGTCTGGTCTACCGGTGGATGGACGACAAGAAGGCCTTCCTCAGCCGCGTCCGCCACCTCCTCGCACCCGGAGGGATCTTCTGGGTGGTCACCGAGATCGCGGGCCGCCGCGAGGCCACCGACCCCCTCCAGAGCCTCGGCATCAGCCCCGCCGAGACCGAGATCCTCATCTCCGGCTGGTCCGCCGTCCGGACCGCTGACCTCGACGTGCTCCGCTGCTTCGCCCTACGCCCCTGACCCCGCCCCGCTTCCTGAAGGAGGATTTGTTGACCACCGAGAAGGACACCGTCGCAATCTGGAACACCTACGGGACACACCAAATGGCCCGCGGGATCGAGCTGCCCGAACTGGAGCAGTGGAACTGGGGAATCGAGGGCACAGGGCCCGGAATCGAGGTCCTCGGCGAGGTATCAGGGCTGCGGGTCCTCGACCTCGGCAGCGGTCTCGGCCGGCACGCCGCCCGACTGGCCGCCGCGGGCGCCGACGTCACCGCCGTGGACGCCTCCCCCGCACAGCACGAGCGCGCCCTCGCCCGCTACCCGGACACTCCGGGCCTGCACCTCCTGTGCGCGGATGCCGTGACCCACCTGCGGGGCGCTGATCCGTACGACCTGATCTACTCCGTCTGCTCGGTTCCGTACCTGGACCCGGACCGGCTCCTGCCCGCCCTCGCGAACGCTCTTCGGCCCGGCGGGCGCCTGCTCTTCTCCGCGCTGCACACGAACTCCGCCGGGGTCGGCCCCGCTACCAAGGCGGCTGCGCGGCCCGAGATCCTGCGGCTGCCCGGCACCACCGAAGACCACCCCGTGAACATGTGGACGCTGACTCCGCAGCTGTGGGAGGACCTCCTCGGCGAGCGCGGCCTCATCATGGAGTCGGTCACCCCGATCGACTCCCCGCAGCCGGACAACGCGGTCTCCTACCGGCTGTACTCGGCCCACCGCCCCAAGCGGGTACCGAGCCGCCCACGCGGCAGCGCTCCTCCCGCACCGACCGCCGCGCTGGGAGTCGGCGTGATCGTCCACGGCCCACAAGGGCTCCTGCTCGGGCTGCACCGCCGCGGAGCTTTCGAGCTCGCCGGCGGAACCGTCGAACCCGGTGAGACCTTCGCCGAGGCCGCGGTCCGCGAGCTCCACGAGGAGGCCGGGATCGTGGCCGAGCCCGATGCCGTGCAGGTGCTGGGCACGCTCCTGGACCGGGTGGGCGACGTCGTCAGGGTCACGGTCCCCGTCCTCGTCACCCGCTGGTCCGGCACCCCCCACCAGCGTGAGGAAGCCCTCGGATCCTGGAAGTTCTGGCCCGCCGACGCACTGCCCCAGCCGCTCTTCGTGCCGAGCGCCCAGTGCCTGACGGCCTGGGACCCCACCCTCCCACTCGACCACGCGCCCGCCCACTTCCAGCCCTACGGCCGGCCCGGTCAGCCCTAGCCCGACCCCGCCACCTGGGGCCCGCGTGAGCCTGGCGCCTTCAGGACCTGCACACCGACCGCAATACCGCCCTCACCACCTTGGGAGTGCCATGCCCTCGTACACGTTCCACTCCAGGCCTCCGGGCATCCCCTGCGCTCCGCCGGGCAGGCGGGTCGCCCACCCAGGAGCCTTGGGCCTCCAGCCGGTGCAGCACAACCAGAAACAGGAGTCGGCATGATCGACGGCTGGACCACGGTCTCATCGACCGTCAAGTACACGGGCGTCCGGGTGGTGGTGCGCCGGGACTCGGTCCGGCGCACCGACCAGAGCCTGGGAACGTACGAGTACATCGAAGGCCGGCACCCTCGCGGCGATCTTGCTGACCGCGCAGCGCACCACCACCCGGTCCGGCTCGCCCGCCGCGGCCACCGAGGAGGGCCCGGTGCCGAGCCCGTGACCGGCAGCCACCCCGTCCGCGTACACCGACCGACCGCTCTGTCTGGAGACACCCGTGACGCAACCGAGTAAGCCCTCCCTCCTCGGAGTCTTCGCCCACCCCGACGACGAGGTGCTCCTATCTGGTGGCGTTCTCGCGCAGCACGCCGCCGCCGGCGCGGCGACTGCCGTGGTCACCGCGACCTGGGCCGCCGACACCCACCGGGCAGCCGAACTCGCCGACGCCCTCGCGATCCTGGGAGCCGGGAAACCCAGGATGCTCGGCTACGCCGACGCCCGCGTTCCCCAATCCGCGCCCGGCCGACCCCGCCTGTGCGACGCACCCCTCGATGAGGTGGTCGGGCTGCTCGTCGGCCACATCCGTGAGCTGCGGCCGGACATCGTGATCACCCACGACCAGTACGGCCAGCTGACCGGACACCCCGACCACCTGCACACCCACCGCGTCACCCAGCTCGCCGTTCACGCCGCCGGTCTCCCCCACCTCTACCCCGAAGCAGGCGAACCCTGGACGCCGGGCGCCCTGTACCTGGCGACGCACCCGCAGTCGGGCGTCGGCGACCTCGGCCCGCTTCTCGCGCGCGTCGGCAAGACGGTCCGGAGCGCCCCCGACGACCAGGTCAGCGCGAGCGTCGACGTGGGGCCCGTGGCGGCGACGAAGTGGGAGGCCATCCTCGCGCACCGGAGCCAAGTCGAAGGCCAGCGTGCCCTGCCCGCCCTTCTGTCCGGCGTCCCGGACGACGTCAGGCACCGGATCCTGGCCACCGAGTGGTACACCCGCCTGGACACCAGTCCCCGGGTCGGCCCCGTGCAGAGCGGCCTCACACCGCAACCGCCGTACCCGGCCGTGTGGGACACGATCAGCATGCTCAGCGAACTGTTCACCGGCCTGGACACCGAGCGCGGGATGACCCCGGAGCAGCAGTGGACGCTGCAGGTCCTCAAGGTCGCCGAAGAGGTCGGCGAAGCTGCGCAGGCCGTGGTCGGCGCCTGGGGGACGAACCCGCGAAAGGGGCAGGGTTCCTGGCTGCATGTCCAGGAGGAGGTCGCGGACACCGCGATCACCAGCATGGTCACGCTGTACCGGATGCTCGGCACCCAGGCACCCGGGTTCCTGTCCGAGGTGCTCGCCCAGAAGTCCGCAAGGTTCAAGGAGCTGTGATGCGGCAATTCATGCGGCCAGAGCGGCTATGGGGTGACGCAGACGGCCCAGCCGAGGACTGGATCAAGCCGCACGTCTGTGGCTCCCGCAGGACGATCAACAGGTCATGGCGTACTTCGGACGGTTACGGAGGTCGTCTCCCGCTTCGGGGACGTGGTCGCACCGATCGCGGACGCGGACCTGCATATGACAGTCCAGTCCGTACGCCAGCTCAACGCCGAAGGACTCCGGGTGGGCGCAGAGCAGCTGATGGCCACCGGTTCGCTCCCGGCCCGTGATCAGCACCTCGCCAACCTGGAACGCTGAACGAAGGAGAAGCTGTCTGGGCGCGAAGACCTCGAAGAGCGGCGGATTCTGCACGGATACGCAATCTGGCACCACCTGCGCCGACTGCGGCAGCGGGTGCGGACAACAGCTGACGGTCGACCAGGACCAGAACGTCCGCACGCACATCAATGCCGCCGTCCAGTTCCTCGATGAGCTGGCCGGTCGCGGCATGCTGCTGAGCGCGTGCACCCAAGAGAAGTGGACGACTTCATGGCCCACCGTGCCACCTATCCCTCGCGGACGGCGCACTTCGTGCGCTGGGCCGTTGCTCACCGCCACGCCCACGATCTCACCGCTCCCGCCACCCGGTGGGCGGGCCCGAGCGGCCCGCACGATGAGGACCGGCGGTGGGAGGTCGCAGGTCGGCTCCTGCATGTTGACGCCGCGCCGACTGCTGACCGGGTCGCGGGCCTGCTCCTGCTGCTCTACGCCCAGCACATCAACGCCATTCGCCACCTCACCGTTGACCACATTCAGCGCGACGGCGACAAGCCGAAGATTCTGCTCGGGGACCGCCCGATCGTGCTGCCCGCGCCGCTCGATGCCCTGATGGAAGAGCTGATCGCAAGCCGGCGCGGCCACACGCGCGTGGATGAGCCAGGCACCTGGCTCTTCCCCGGGCAGGTTCCCGGGAAGCCGCTCAGCAGTGACCAGCTGGTCCTCCGGATGCGGGCATCGGGCGTCAATCCGCGCCAGGACCGGGGTACCGCCCTGTTCACGCTGGCCGCTCAGGTTCCGGCGGCGATCCTGGCGCGCATGCTGGGCATCCACCGTGCGGTAGCCGTGCAGTGGCAGCAGGCCAGCGGCGGGGACTGGGCAGCGTACGCGGCCGACGTCGCCGCCCGGCCGGTTCGCTCACGCCCGGCGGACTGAGCGGCGATCCTCAGCCGCCGCCGAGCGGGATCGTCGCAACGTGGTCCCACGTGATCGTCTTGGCCTGTGCGTCCTCGGTGACGTCCACGAGGTGAACGGCGTCCACCCGCATCGGGGCGTGTCCCGGGCGTACTCCGTTACGGAGCTTCCTCTGGACCTGGTCGGAGTCGCATTCCTCGCCCGCGTGTCCGAGCGTGAGGTGTGGGACCTTGGTGTGGTAGCCCGTCGCGTTGGGCACGCGCACCGTCTGGATCGCGGCGCGGACGGTGGTGTGGAGGTCGTTGAGGGGCTCGGCGGGATGGACGTCGGCGATCACTCCGGTCGCGTGCGACTCAACCGATCCGATCACGATGTCGAACGGCTCGACGTCCCCGAGGCGCTTGCCCACCTCCGCTACGAGGGCGTCGCGTTCGGCCGGAGTGTTCTCTGCTCCCACGCGGTCGGTGATCTGGTCGACCAGGGGGATGTGAAGCCAGCGGCCTTCCACGCAGGTGATCGAAAACTCCCGCGAGACCGCCCGTCCTCGTGTAGGACTACAATCGGAATGTCCCGTTCCGTTGTGGTGATCTGGGCTTCATCCGACGTCTCATTCGAGGGACACGACACTTCTGCCTCATGACCTTTCCCTCTCACGCAGTCCTCCACACTCGTTAAAGCCGCCTGAACGTGCAGATCAGGAGACTGCCGTTCTGCGGTGAAACGACGTCCTAAGCGAGTTTGTCGTTTTCCGACTCCGTCTCCTGCTTCAAATCGTCCAGGAGTTTCTGGAGGTCGTCCTTGACATCGCTGGGCTTGGTGACGACCCCAGCGGAGGTGCCTGCCAGTGCGGCGGCGTGAGCAGGAACGGCGGCGGAGAGGGCACCGAGGCCCGCGACGAGGCAGACAGCTGCGGCAGCGAGTTGCTTGTTCATGCCCGACTAACGATCTCGCTGATGATCTGTCAGACCAAGAAAGTACACCGGGAATCTCCAGCTGATTCCCTGGACTCTCACTCAGCCGCAGCCCTCATTCCAGCCCGTTTAGATCCCCCCGGTCCTCCAGGTTTCGTCGCGCCCGCCAGCTCTCCGACGCCGTCGGGCAGGCAACGACGCGGGACCCCATATGTCATGAACGGCTCAGACACAGGTACTCAGCTTGCTCTTTATGGTCTGAGTCGATTTCGTTCGGTGATGCTCTCGGGTCGTTTCACGGTCTTGCCCACGTCGTAGCGGGTGGCAGGCCGCCGGTTCTTCGAGCCAAGTGGTCTTCCGGGGCCGGGAGTGGAGGGTTTCGGCGCACGGGCCGGACAGTGCAGGTGAGGGCGGAGGTTCCGAAACCCCCGGCGGACTCGGGCCGGGGTGAGCCGGCCGGGCTCGGCGGGCTTCTCCCACGGCCGCCGCAAGTCGGCGGCGGGCCCGCGCAGAAGGCGGATCTGGGTGTGGCCGGCGATGATCAGCCAGGTCCAGCGCTCCCCGGCCTCGGGGGTCCGCAGCTTCGGACGGGTCCACCCGAGGGTCTGCTTCATCAGCCGGAAGGTGTGCTCCAGGTCGAAGCGCCTCAGGAATGCCTGCCAGCGCACGTCGACGTCCTCGCAGTTCAGGCCGGCGGCGGACGACCACAGCCAGAGCGGCAACGGGTCTCCTCCGCCGGGCAGCCGGTCGACCTGGAGGCGGATCAGTGTGCCCTCGATGATGGGGAGTTCGCCGGTGTGCTCGATCCAGGCGGAGCGGGTGGTCAGGCGCGGGTGGATACGGTCCCAGGCCATCGCGCGGGTGGTGCCGTATCGGTCGGTGACCTGCGTCGTGGCCGCGTCCGACTCACCCCAGGTGTCCGGCTTGGTGAAGCGGAACTCCTTGCCGTGCTTCGGCGGTCGCCCGCCCTGGGGATAGGCCAGGGCGTACTCCCTGAGCCAGGGCGTCGGCCGTCGCATGACGCGGTCGGAACGCATCCGTCCCAGCACCTCGACCGGGAGGCCGGTAAGGAGGTGGGCCATGCGTGGAGCGTCGTAGCCGGCGTCGAAGACGATGAGGATATCGCGGTCGCCGGCGTGCCAGCGGCCCATCTCGATCAGGTCGGTGACCACCCGGCGGAGCTGGGGGGCGGTAGCCTCGGCGACGTCGTCCTCGGGTCCGAGGCGGACGGCATCCAGGAGCTGGCACCAGGACGTCCGGCCCGATTCGAGGGCGGCGACGAACGAGTACGGCCAGCCGGGGATGAACTGGTCCGAGGAGCGTCCGCTGCGGCCGTAGACGTGGCAGAACAGGCGATCCGCGCTGGTCGGCGCGTCAGGGCGGAGCCAGTTGCTGACATCGACCGCCAGGACCAGGCGCCCGTCGGCGGCCCGCGGCATCGGCAGACCGGCCAGCACCTGCCGCAACCGGGGTACGTCCACGTTTCCGTGGTTCAACGCCTCGTACATCGCACCGTGCCCACGCCGGTGCTCGGCCACCAGCGTCAGATCCACCGGCGACGTCACCGGGCCGTCCGCGCACAGCAATGCGTCCACGAGCTCGAACAGCTCGTCCCCGCGCACGGTCAGGCAGTCGAATAGGTCCTCCCGGAAGCGTGACGCTTGCGCGAACGCTTCCCCGGGACCCCCCGGCGTCAGGCAGCAGACTCACCTTCACGGCCTTCGTCTTGATCGGTGCACCTTGGTCGGAGCACATGATCAGACGAAGGCCGCCCCAGCATCCCGCGAATGCCCAGCTGGGCTATCCAGTTCGATACGCCGTTCGAAGTCAGTCAGGCAGCGCCACGGTGAGATCCACCTCGACGAGCTGTCCCGGAAAGCCCAGCTGGGCGACGCCCAAGAGCGTGCTGGCGGTGGTGAACGCCGGACCCAGGGCAGACTCGGTGAGCCGACGCCATGCGGCTCCGAGAATGTCCCTCTCATCGCTCCGCACGTAGATCACTGACCGCACCACATGTTCAGGCTGGGCACTCACCGCTGCCAGGGCAGCGAGCGCGTTCGCGACAACCTGGTCGACCTGCGTCTCGAGGGAACCGGAACCGACGAGGTCACCATTCCGATCAAGCGGGCACTGCCCCGCCAGATAGGCGGTACGGCCTGCCTCCACCACGGTGATGTGGTGGTAGCCGGGTGTCTCATGCAGCTGCTCGGGGTTGATGCGGGTGATCTTCTCAGTCATGTCAGCGAGTCTGACCAGCGTGGTGCCAGCACGCACCGCATTTTCTCCACCGGCAAGCATTCCGCAGTGACGTGAGGTTAAAGAACAAGCTCAGGTGGGCGAAGCCGTGTTCGACGGGGGCGCGTCCGGCGGCGAGGACCCGGTTGGCTTCCTTCCGGCCGGTGGTGAGATTGCGGGCGCGGGTGGCCTTGTATCCGGTGACGACCACAGGATCGTCCGCGTCGTCGTCCAGGCCGAGGAAGCCGAGGTCCGCCAACGCCCCGAGATCGGCTTCGCGCAGGTGGGACAGGATGTGGTCGCGGCGGGCGGCGGTGATGTCGTGGGTGCGGCCGGGGCGGGCCGCGGAGATCCAGATCAGGCGGCCGTTGTCGTCGGTCAGGGCGAGGAAGTGAAGGCCGTGGCGGTGGTGCTTGCCGGAGTAGTTCGGCCGGTTCGCTTGGCCGGTGCGGCGCTGGGTGAAGATGAGGATGCCGTCGATCAGGACGACCTCGCCGCCGCGCCCCGCGATCTTCTTCAGGGTGCGGTCCAGGCGCGGGGCCTTCGCGGCGAGCAGACCGATGACCTCGTCCCGCCAGCGGCGGATGGTGGTGGCGGGGATGTCGTTGCCGCCGGCCATGTCGGCCAGGCGCTGGTCGTGCCGCAGAACGGCCAGGACGATCACCGCGATCTTCCCGGTCGGTAGGGCCCGCCAGCGCGACCGTATCGCCTTGAGATGGCGTCGCAGCAGGTCAGCGAGGTAGTTGAGGGTACGCGTCGACAGCGGCAGGCGGCACTGGTAAACAAGGGAGACGGTGTCCTCGGCGTACTCTTAGGTGCTCTTCACACAATTCCAACGGCCGCCGGAGGCACCTCGGTTACGCCCCCGCCGCACCGCTGCCGGAAGTTACAGGCGGGTGGTGAACCGGCCGTCGGGCAGTTTCCGCAGACAGCCGCGGGGCCCACCAGCTCGCTCAGTTTTCCACGCAGTGGCTCCAGCTTGCCCCGCACCGGTGCCCAGCCCCAGCTCCTCGCCGACCTGCCGGGTCGTGACGGGCCCGGCGGCCTGCCGTACGACGGAGAGGATGCGCTGGTACTCCGGCGGAAGCGCGGTCTCCTCCACGCCCGACGCACGGTGCGGGACCATGCGCACGGTCTGGCCGCCCACCGATGCCGTCACCGGCGCAGCCGCCGCACGCTCCTCGACTATCTGCTCGCTCATCCGCTGCAGAACCCGTTCGGCGACGGCGAGTTCGTCCCGCTCGGCCCGCACCTCCGCCAACTGCTTGACCAGCTGTCCTTCGAGTCCGTCCAGTTCCGCGCGGCGCGCGGCGATTCGCTCCGACACCTCGGGGTCCACCATGCACCGGATCGTGGAAGGCGCATCGACGGCGAGGGGCAGAAACCGCCGAACCGCCTGACAGACGATCTACACGGCAGACAGCCGCCCACCGCGCTGTCCTGGTACGGGATGGAGGTCTACTGAGCCGCTCGGCTCCTCAAACCGCTCCGAAGGAACCCAGGTCACGCTTCCCGTGGCCTGGGCTCCTCGCGCTTCACGCGCGACCTGGTGCGGGCCGGTTGAGCAGCAGGTCGGCGGCGCGGGCGAGAACCTCGGCCCGGGTGCGCTCGCCGTGGTCGGCGGCGAGGAAGTTTTCACCGATTGCCACGCAGAAGGCGAGCAGGCTGCGGGCCTCGACCTCATCTGCGTCGGAGCAGAAGGTGCCGATCATCCGGCGCAGCAGCGCCATGCGCCCGTTGTCGACCCTTCGCAAGCGCTCGGCGACCGCCTCATCGCGCCGGGCCCAGTCGCGGATCGCCAGATCGATGGGCAGCAGACGGTCGTTGGAGAAGGTGAGTTCGCCCGCACGCTGGATCTTGGTTTTGGGGTCGCCGCCCTCGTGCTCGACCGCGTCGAGCACCTCATCGATACTCTCCCGCTCCCAGGCGTCCAGCATCGCCTCGAGCAGCGCGCCGCGGTCGGCGAAATACCCGTAGAAACCGCCCTTCGTCACGCCGATCCGCTTCGCCAGCGTCTCGATGCGGACGGCATCCGGGCCGCCGTCGGCCAGGGCCTGCAGCCCTTCCTCGACCCACCTGCCACGCGGCGTGCGAAGAGCGCCCACGACGTGTCCCACCTCACTTCTCCAGAAATATACGGTGCCGTATAAGTGTACTAGGTTGGCTTATACGCACCCGTATATGTCTCACGACAGGGAAGGCGGTAGTGGCAATGAGGCTCCCAGAAGCAGCCCACACCGATCAGCCGTGGCGGATCCACGAGCTCACCCGGGACTTCCGGCTGGAGGATGTGTGGGCCTACCGCACGCCTGGCGCCGGACCCGATGACTTCTCCACGATGCTCGCCGCGATGGAGGCGGCCGACGGACCCGCGAGCCAGTCCCCATTGGTCCGGTTCCTCTTCACGGTGCGCTGGAAGCTCGGCGCCCTCTTTGGCCTGGACAAGCGCGAAGGGGGTATCGCGGCGCGGGTTCCGTCGCTGCGCGACCGCCTGCCGCGTGACCTCCGCGAGGTCCCGAGTGGCTCTGAATACGGCCCGTTCACCCCGGTGTACGGGCTCGACAACGAGTGCGCCCGCGAACTGGCGAACAAAACCGTTCACACGATCATGCACCTCGGATGGGTGCCGACCGCGAGCGGCGAGCACGAGCTGCGCATGGCGGTCCTCGTGAAGCCCAACGGCCTGATCGGCCGGCTGTACATGGCCGCCGTCGCGCCGTTCCGGTATCTCATCGTCTACCCGGCACTGACCCGGCAATGGGAACGCGCGTGGCAGGAGCGCGGTGGCCCAGATCAGGAAGGCGGCAGCCCGGAAACCATCGAAAGTGCCGTGGGGAAGGACAATGTCCCGGCGTCGGTACTCACCCTCAGTTCCTTGCCCGACGCCGACTATGTCGACATGTTCACCCTCACCGCGGACGTTGGGGCGAGCCCGGAGGAGTGGGCCCGGGCGATGTTCGGCGACGTGCCCAGCCTCCCGGGACGAGTGATCTGGCGTGGCCTGCTCGGTCTGCGGCTCGGCCGGGGGCGATCGCCGGACACCGTGGCCGGCTGGCGGCTCGCCGAACGTGGCGAAGACTGGGTCAGGCTCGAGGCGGCTTCGTGGTTTCTCAGCGGCAACCTCGTCGTCCGGGTAGCCGATGGGCGGGTTTCCTTGGCCACGGTCCTGCGCTATGACCGGCTCCTCGGCCGGATCATCTGGACACCGTCTTCCGCCGTCCACCGCCGGCTGACACCCGGCCTGCTCCGCGATGCGGCGGCAAAGATCCGGGCACGCCGGTCCCGAACCGGATCGCCCTTGTAGGCAGGGCAATCCGCCCCTGCGGCCGATGTTGAAGCCCTCCCTCCGCCCCGTTGGCAAGGCGCCAACGGGGCGGCCGGGCACGTGATGTGACTCAGGTGCCGTCGATCAAGCGGATCGCGAGCTCGGGGCCGAACTGGCCCGCCCGGACCGTGGGAGCGATGCCGCATCCGCCGTCGGAGTTGCCGGGTGTCTTCACCCACGGCAGCATCTCCGCGCCGGCACTCGTCGCCGAGCAGGACCAGGAACACAGCGAGCCGGACGAAGGAAATGGCGCGCGATGACCACCCTGGGGCGGACCGTGCTGTCCGCGCTCCAGGACCCCCCGCCGCGCAGCTGCGGGAGCTGGAGACGGACGGATGCGCCGACCGGGAGCAGATCCTGGCCCGGGGCGCGGCCGACCTGGCGCTGAAGGCGACCGCGCACCGTTCGGATTCATCGACCTCTTCAATGGTGGCACCCAGGGCCAGGACGCGGCACGGGAGCAGTCCTGAGCCACACGGGTAAGAAACGTGTCACCAGCCGCAAAGTAGGCCGGGGACCGGAATGCCGTCAGTGTTGAGGCGTCCGGCGGTGGGTGGGCGTCGTTGAGTTACTCGCGGACCTGAGCGTTCACTGTGGGATACGCGGCACCGCTGTCCGCTCCAAGGCCCGCGAGCAGGCGCAGCCCGTCCTCGGCGGGGCTGCCGGGGGCCGCGGACAGCACCAGCAGCTCCATGCCCGATTCATCCGGTAGTGCGAAGTTCTCCTGGTGCAGTTCCAGCAGTCCTACCAGAGGGTGCCGATACGCCTTGCGCCCATGCGTGCGGGCGCGCACGTCCGCGCGGGCCCAGAGGCGACGGAAGCGCTCGCTGCCCATCGCCAGCTCGCCGATGAGCGAGGCCAGGCGGGGGTCCTCTGGAAATTTCCCGGCGGCCAGGCGCAGGTGCCCGACCACGTCGAGGGTGCATTTCTCCCAGTCCGCGTAAAGGCCTCGCTCAGCCTCCTCAAGGAAGATGTGCCGGGCGGTGTTCAGGCCGGGCGTCGGCCGGCCGAAGAGGAGCCCGGCGAGGCGGTTCCCGGCGATCACATCCAAGCGGTGGTCCATGATCAGCGCGGGTGCGTCGGCGACCAGGTCGAGGACGCGCAGCAGCTCCGGCCGGACCCGCCCGCCCGGCGCCTTCCCGCGGCGGCGGCGCTGCCGGGCGAGCCGGTCAAGGTGCTCGCGCTCGGTCTCGTCGAGGCCGAGGACACGGGCGAGTGCGTCGAGGACCTGCTCGGAGGGCTGGGTCGCGCGGCCCTGTTCCAGGCGTACGTAGTAGTCGACGCTGACTCCGGACAGGTGCGCGACCTCTTCGCGGCGCAGCCCTTCGACCCGGCGGCGGTTGTCGGTGGGGATGCCGACGGCCGCCGGGTCGACGCGGGAACGCCGGGTCCGCAGGAAGCCCGCAAGATCGTCCATGCCCCCAGTATCGCCTGGGTGGTGCCCGTGAAGGTGGCCCTGCCAATACCAGGAAGTCCCGTCCGACGGAAGAGGCGCCCCTGAATACCGGGCGCCGCGACGCCCAGAATCGAAGGCACCCGATCCGAAGGAGTTCCCATGAAGACGCTGATCGTCTACGCCCACCCGGAGCCGAAGTCGCTCAACAGCTCGCTGAAGGACCTCGCGGTGTCCACATTGGAGAACGCCGGGCACGAGGTACGGGTGAGCGATCTGTACGCGATGAACTGGAAGGCGGTCGTGGACGCCTCGGACTACGGCCCCGACGCCTCAAGTCCGCTGAAGGTCGCCCTGGACTCGGGCCGGGCCTTCGACGCCGGGACACTCACCCCGGACATCCTCGCCGAGCAGGAGAAGCTGCTGTGGGCCGACACGATCATCTTCCAGTTCCCGCTGTGGTGGTACACGATGCCCGCGATCCTCAAGGGCTGGGTGGACCGGGTGTTCACCTACCACTTCGCGTACGGCGTCGGCGAGCACAGCGACACCAGGTACGGCGAGCGCTTCGGCGAAGGCACCCTCGCGGGCAGGAAGGCTCTGCTGTCGGTGACCGCCGGCGGCCCGGAGTCGCATTACGCCGCTCGCGGGATCAACGGCCCCATCGACGATCTGCTGTTCCCGATCCACCACGGCATCCTCTACTACCCGGGCATCGAGGTGCTGCCGCCGTTCGTGCTGTACGGCGCCGACCGGATGACCGACGAGGACTACCCGGACGTCGCCAGGGCCTGGGAACAGCGCCTGCTCACCCTGGAGTCGACCGAGCCGATCGCGTTCCGGCGGCAGAACTTCGGTGACTACGAGATCCGCTCGCTGCACCTGAGGGAGGGACTGGAGCCCGCGGGCCGCACGGGTTTCGGGCTGCACGTGCGCTGCTAGGGCCTGTGTGATGTCGTGATCATTCGGTGGTCTTCAGTAGGTCGTCGATCCAGATCATTGCGGCGCGGAGGTGGAGGCCGGCGAGGTAGCTGTCCGGGGTCCTGTCGTATCGGGTGGCGATGCCACGCCAGGCCTTCAACTTGTCGATCAGGCGTTCGACCGTGTTCCGCTCCTTGTAAAGGTCGGCGTCGTGGCTGACGGGTCGGCCGCCCCGTGCGAGGCTTGCCTCGGGCGGAGTTTACGTCTGCGTCGGATGCGCCGACGCTCGGTCTGTCCGTTCTGTTCCTCCGGTCCGCCCTTTTTTGGCGGGCCGTTTCCTGCTCCCGCGCGGCCTCTTCCAGGGCCTCCATGAGGTGCTCGCTGACGCGCATTCCCGCCGCGTCATGGTGGGCGCGGACCGTGGTGGAATCCACGCTGACCAGCGACAAGTCGGTCCTTCCCACGCGGGCCCCCTCGGCGATCAGGCCTTCCAGCAGGGCGGTGAAAACACCGGCGTCCCGCCAGACCCGGAAGCGTCCGTAGACGGTGGCCCAGGGCCCGAACTCGGCAGGCATCTCCCGCCACTGGGCACTGGACCGGAACCGCCACATCACACCCTCGAACCGCTCCCGCAGCCGCTCCGGGTACGGGCCGTACCTACCGATCGGCAGATACGGCTCGACGAACTTCCACTGGGCATTGGTGAGTTGCCTGCGTGTCACGACCACAGTCGTACCGGATTCCACCTCGCGAAGAGGACAGAACCCAGAAACTGATCACGACATCACACAGGCCCTAGTAGTAGCCCTTCGTGCCGTCGAGTAGCTCCCGGACGATGTCCGCGTGCCCCGCGTGTCGCCCCGTCTCCTCGACGAGGTGGATCAGCATCCAGCGGAGGTTGGCGCTGCCGTCGCGGAAGTCGGGGTGGCGGCCGGCGTCGTCCAGGTCGGCCGCGGCAACGATCTCGTTGCTGCGGGCGCACTGGGCCTCGTACTCCGCGAGGAGCTCTGCGAGGGGGCGGCCGTCGGTGTGCCAGTCGGCGTGCTTGCTTGACCCGTCGAATGCGGGGTTCTGCTTCTTGTCGCCGCCGAGGAACAGCACTTCCAGCCATATGTGCTCGGTCCAGCGCATGTGGGAGATGAGACCGGCCATCGTCATGGCCGGTGAGATCGGGATGACCGGGCGGCGCGCGTCCTCGTCGCTCAGCCCTTTGCATTTCCAGCGCAGGATCTGCCGCTGCAGGTCCAGCCAGCCGATGAGCGCGGTGCGTTCGTCCGCTTGGAGCGGGGGGCGTTCCACTTCCGATGACATGCCGGCGCACGCTACCAGGGCAGTCGGGAGGGGGCACCTGGATGACGGGCTCTTCCGCGATTTACGATCCTGGTCACGGTTGGGGACATCGGGGTGTTACTGGTGATCTTCGCATGATGCCGCGGGGCCGGCCCTCCTCTTCGCAATTCAAGGCGTCGACCCAGCGACATCACGCATCAAACCTCAGTAACCGGCACCCCGCACAAGCCCTGTCTCTACATCAGCCCTCGAAGGACTTCCGGAGCCGACCACTAAGCCTGACCACGATCGGTCACGAATCACCCGGGGCACGGCACCTTCGCCCGGTGGACGGGGGTCGCGTAGGAGCGATCGAGATCTCCGGTCAAGGCCCCGAACACGAGTGGTGGGCCCGCCTTTCGGCTGAGCCCACCACGTGGTTTCTAGTCTTGCTTGCGCTGCTCGAACTCCTCCAGCAGTTGGAAGAGCTTCTCTACCGCACGAGCATCGTCGTCCGGGTTCAGTTGGTGCCAGTCGCGTCCGGCCCAGTCGTCAACTCCGGATTCCCGGAGTACTAGGTACGGCCAGAATAGAGTGGCTCCCACTGTGCCCGTTGTGCGAGCAATCCACTTACTGAAGCCGCCAAGGAATGATCCCGTCAGCCCTGTATCATATCCCACCAGGAATGCAATGTAGTCCGAGAACGAGCCGTTTAGCCCATACATTCTAGGTCGCATTGCAAGGTTTTTGATCACCAGATCCACGGCGTTCACCTTTAGTCGTCGGGGGTGAAGGTGTAGCCATCCGATTCTGGCTTATAGGTTAGCGTCCCGTAGGTACGCACATACAAATCGCGCCAATCTTCCCACTGCGCCATGTACTCGTCCATACTCTCACCGTGCCGCCCCGTCCAGGCATCAAAAACCCGGTCGTCCCTGACCACAACAAAATGCTCGTCCCACGTAACGTCCCTGCCTCGGTACCTCCACATCTGATTTCCCATCCCTGGCCTGAGGGAGATACGCATTACCCGGCCACCACCGAGCACGTCCATAATGTGGACTGCGCAGCCCTCACATCCGCCCTTGTCCGATCGGAGGTCATCGGGCTCCCTCGCCCGCCACGAGTCACCGAGATCAAGGTCGCAGTCGGCATTATGGACGAGAACCGGGGTCGCCCCGGCAAGCACGTGGTACGTGTGGAGATCGGCCACCGTCAGGTTGTACGTTCGCGCATGCTGAGCCCATGTGCGATTGGCTGTGACCCGGACCTTTTCACCACGGCTGGTCAGAAGTTCGTCGCCCGGCCAGAACTCGCGCGCTTCGAGCCACCTTTTGACAGTCGGATTCCAGAACGGGTGCTCGAACGTCGCGGTGAGCTTCTGCGGCCCTTGACCAGTCTCGACAGTCAGCTCATTGAAGTACTTATCGTCTTCGGTGACGATATGCCGGGTCACCTTCTTCGCGGCCGAATAGCCACGCACAGGGTCCGTGGCGCGAACCTTGTCTCCGACCTTGATCTCCTCGATCTTGCGGCTGGTCCCGTCGTCCATCAGGACTCTGGTGCCCGCCGGGAAACACTTGCACCCCTTCAGGGTCCTGGCAAGAAGCGCCCACCCGGCGCGCAGCGCCCGGATTTTGGAGTTCATGACGACGTCTTGGGTGAGCTCGGCGCACGACCAGAGGCCATCGAGACCCTGGCCATTGAAGCAGGCGTAGAAGTTACTGAGTCCTAGGAGCTCGTTACCGATGAAGCGGATGTCGTCGTCGTAGGGCTCGAGCGCTTCGCCGAATTCCGTCGCGAGCATGCATACGGGCTTCTTGACGCACCAGTATGCATATTGCTTGTCGGTCATGCAGTCGGTGCCGGCGAATCCGCACCTGTACTGGCGCCGCGCTTGCTCACCAGGGTCGTTGCGCCGTCGTTCTTCAGCCTCCCAGTACTTTTGGGTGTAGGCGTCGTAGGCTTCCTTCGAGGCCTGGAGCGCGGCGCCGAAGTCCTTGCCGGCGGCGAGGGCGGAGTCCTTGGCGCGGGCAGCTGCTGCCCAGGCCAGCGATGCAGAAGTGCGGGCGGACTGCGCCGATATCTCTGCGTCGGCCGCCGACCTACCGGCCTCGTCCGCGGCCTTGTTGGCACGGGCGGCGGCGTCACGGGCGACCTTCGCGGACTGCGCTGCCCGGTTGGCGGCTTCCCTGGCCTTTTCCGCGGATGCTGCCGCCTGGTCGGCGAAGGTCTTCGCGTCGGCAGCCGACTTGGCAGCCTGCTGGGCGTAGACCTCCGCTTCCTCCGACTTGTCGCGGGCCAGTGCCGCGACCTTGCCGGCTTCGGCCGCGTCCTGGTGGGCGGTCGCGGCGATCTCAGCCGATTCCGCAAGCAGGGCCAGGACGCGCTCTTGGTGGTTTGCTGCCAGCAGGTCCTTGCGCTGGGCACGGTACTGGCCGTTCTGGATGAACTGGTGAACCTCTGCATCGGAGCTGTGCACGGCGATGCGCGCGGCGGCCTTCAGCTCCGGACCGCCGACGGAGGCGAGCTCCGCGGCACGCACCCGTTCGTCTTCGCTCCGCGCCGTGTGCTGCCCGGTCTCGATGAACTGGCGGTGCTGCGCGGGGTCGCCGGACCTGAGCGCCTTGCGTCCCGCTTCTTCCAAGATCGGGCCGGCTCCGTCGATGATCTGCGCGATGTGCACGCCGAACTCGTCCGCACCCACCTGGTACTGGCCGGTGGTGAGGAAGGCGGTGACGGCCTGCGCGTTGCCCTTGAGGGCCTGCTCCGCGGCTCCACGAATGCTTGCGGCTCCGGCATCCTCGGCCATGCGCACGACGAGCGCGCGCTCGTCCTGCTGGGTAGCCTCGAGCCATCCGGTGCGGGCGTAGGCGTTGATGTCGGCGTCCGAGCCGGCGAGCGCGACCTGGGCGGAGATCTCACTCCACCCGCCCTGGGTCTGCGCGGTCTTCAGGGCCACCGTGCGCGCCTTGGCTGCGATGGCCTTGACGTCGGCTCCGGGCTGGGACGCTTCGACGGAGAGGGCCTTCGCCTGGGCCGTCAGGTCCTTGGTCTGCTGTGCGGCCTGGGCCTTGTCCTTGCGGCGCTGCTCCTCTTCCGCCCGCAGGTCACTGGCGCGCTCGAGGCCGGCGTTGGTCCGGCCGAGGAGGCGTTCGGCCTCGATCTCGCGGGCGAGCTTGTAGACGCGGTTCGCCTGCTCGACCGCGTCGCTGGCGTCCTTCGCTGCCGTGGCGGCCGCCTCGGCGTGTGCGGTGGACTTCGCTGCGGCGGTGGCGGCCTCGCCAGCGTGCTCGGCGGCCTCGTCGGCAGCCTTCGCTGCCTTCTCCGCATGGTTGGCCGCGGACTCGGCGGCAAGCCGGGAGTCGCGGGCAGCGGCTGCGGCCTTCCTCGCGAGACCAGCTGCCATGTTTGCGGCGCGCTGGGCTTCGTTGGCGTAGCGGCGGGCGCTGTTGGCGGCTGCACGAGCCTGGGCGGAGCTGGCTCCGGCGGCGTCGGAGGCGTCTCCGGCGTCGGTGGCCGCCCCTGCGGCTGCCAGCGAGTTCAGTGCGGCGCCCACTGCGGCCAGTGCGGCATCGGCGGCACCGTTGGCGGAGGCCTCGGCCTGGGCCGAGGCCTCGGCGATACCCCGTACGGCCTTGACGATGTCGCGGGCGTCCTGGGCTGCCTCGCGGGCCTTCTTGGCTCCGAACTCGTTGGTCGCGGCGTCTGCCGCCGCGTTGTTCGCGCGGGTGGCGGCCTTCGCTGCGGCGGCTGCGGCACTGGCTGCCTGGGCTGCCGCGTTGGACGCGACGCGAGCGGCGTTGGTGGCAGCACGAGCCGCGGAAATGGCCTGCTGGGAGGCGGCGGCTGCCTGACGGGCGTACTCGGCAGCCCGCGAGGCGGCCGCGCCGGCCTTCACCGCGTCGTCCTTGGCGTCCCTGGTCTCTTGCGCGGCGGTCAGTGCTGCTTCCTTGGCCCGCTCTGCCGCCTTGACGGCGCGGTCCGATTCGGCCTTGGCCTCGATGAACTCTTCCTTCGCCTGCCGGCCCGCTTCACGGACCTGCTGGGCGAGCTGAGCGATCGTGGCGTGCTCTTCGTCCGCGGCGCGCGCAGTGTGCTGTTCGACCTCCAGGAAGTCCTGGATCTCTTCGGCGGAGCCGCGCAGGGCGATACGGCCGGCCGTCCGGACGTTCTCGCCGCCCACACTCAGGATCTGGGCAACCTGGACACGCTGGTCTTCCTCGCGCCAGGTGTGACGGCCCTCTCGGAGGAAGGCTTCGACTTCGTGCTGGGAGCCCTGGAGCGCGGCCCGGCCCTTCGCCTGTTCCATCGGGCCCGCGGTATCGATGATCTGGGCGACCTTGAGCCGCTGGTCCTCGTCGAAGGGGGCCTTCCACCCCTCGGCCAAGAACGCCTTCGCGTCGGCAGGCGTACCCGTGTACGCCTTGTGCGCGGCTTCCTGGAGGTTGGGGCCGCCGACGCTGCCCATCTGAGAGGAGGCGACGCGGTCGTCTTCGACCGCGATCCCGGCGGCCTGTTCGAGGAACCGCCTGACGTCGTCGTCGCCGCCGGTCAGGGCCACCTCTGCGGCTGCCTTGATGCCCGGGCCGCCGTCCTTCCACAGCTGCACCACGCGTCCCCGGTCAGTGGGCGGAATGACGTAGCCGGCCGTCGGAGCCGGATCCGGGACCGACGAGGCCTCCGTGGCGTTCGCCGGCGTCGCCAGGAGGCCGGACACCAGTGCGAGGGGCAGCACGGTGCTCACAAGCACCCGTATCGCGCTATGGACGAGGCCTGGTGGCCTGGTACGCAGCAGTCTTCGTTTGGATGTCATCTCAACTCATCGTGGAGCGGTCTGGTGGGTGGGTTCCTTGGCCAAGGAGGCGACGGATGTGTCGATCACCAGCCCGTCGGCTCCCTCATCCGGGACCTGGGCCGCCGGTTGACCGGACTGACGACTTCTGAAGTCACAGAACTGCCATCTGGCGGACAGCATGTCGCGAGAGTGCTCGCGGTGCGGCTGCGGCCCAGGCGCTCAGAACGTCGCGTGCCTGATCACATCGTTGGGAAGCACGCCGGCCGGTAGTCCCGCTGACGGCCCAAGCGCGGCAGAGAGGGCTTGTGAGGTGCCTGGCCGGCGTGCCACGGTGCCCTGCAGGCACCGTGGCGGCGAGCTATCCGGGGTCAGCCGTTCCAGGTGCCGGTGAGGGCGAGGTGGCCGGGAGCGGCCGACAGGCCCGGGGCCGGGACGGTGACGGTGGTGGCCCAGGTGCGGTCGGTGCGGCGGGTGGTGTGGAGGAGCTTGTTGTCGGCGGTGGTGACGGCTACCTGGACCTCGCCGGCGATGTTCGCGGTGGCCACGGAATTGGCGGTCACCGTGCCGAGGATGTCCTTGAGCTGAGTCAGAGGCGTCCACGTTCCGTTGAAGTTGCGCACCGCGTGGTACTGGCGGGCGCCGTTGTCCGTGGCGATGACGATGTGGGTCTCGTCTCCGGCGCCGATCGTGCTGATCGAGGTGATGGGGCCGGTGGCGCCCGCAGCACCGGCGACGTCGCCCCAGGCGAGCCAGTTGCCGTTGCCCTGCCGGATCGAGTGGTACGCCTTGCCGCCGCTGACGGTGGTGACATGGAGCTCGCCGCGCACGACTGCAGTGGCAGCGGCCGTCACGTTGGCGACCTTGCCGGAGGTGATGTCACGGAATGGGGTCCAGTGACCGGTGGCGTTGCGGACGGTGTGGAGCGCCTTGCCGTCGGCTACGGCGACGACGTGCAGATCCCAGCCGATGTTCATGGCCGTGACGCTGGTGAGGCTGCCGAGGGTGCCGGCCACACCGAAGACGTCGCCGAACTTGCCCCAGGTGCCGTCCTGCTTGCGGATGGTGTGGAACAGCCCACCGCTGTTGCTGACCGCCAGGACGTGGGTGTCGCCGTTCATACCGACGGCCGCCGAGTTGCGGATGCCGCCAATGCTCCCGGCGGCGGCCTGGGCCTGGACGTCGTTGAAACCGGTCCAGGAACCGTCGGCCAGACGGATGCCCTGGTAGAGGCTGCTGCCCGACTGGACCAGGGCCTGGGTCCGCCAGCCCGGGGACAGCGCCCGCACACGCTGGACCCAGTCGTGCAGGTCATCGACACGGGCGGCGATGGCGCCGGTGCGGGTCTCGTTGGCCGGGGCGCCGAGGCAGCCACCCTGCCAGGAACGGCTGTTGACACCGACCAGTTCACCGGCCGCGTTCAGCAGCGGGCCACCGGTGTCGCCCTTGCAGATGACATCCGTGCCCTTGCCCGTGATCGTCAGAGTGGTGACATCAGAGGCGTTGACGGTAAAGGTGCCGGTGTGAAGCTTGCCCGGCGCCCACTCGGACTTCGTCCGCCCGAAACCGGCCGCCGTCACATCCGCGCCCCCGCGGGCGCAGCGCCGGCGCGCTTGACACCGGCGATACCGGCAACCGGTGCGGCCAGGCGTGCCATCACCACGTCGCGGTCAGTACGCGGGACGATCTCGGCGACCTCGACGGTCTTCTGGTCGCTCAGGGTGGCAGTCGTCTTCACGGCAGGCTTCCCGGCCGGGACCTCAGCACCAGGAGTGGCCGCGAAACAGCTCGAGGCGGTCAGGACCCACAAGTCGTCGACCAGGGCGCCGGAGCAGGCCTTGCTGGATTCCAGATCGCCGATGGTGAGCTTGACGGCGTAGCCGTGCGAGCCGTCTGCAGCCGGAGAACCCCCCACAGCGTGGGAGTTGCCCGCGAGCAGAAGTGCGGAGGCCACGGCGGCCGCAGTCGCGGTGGCCAGGCCGGCGTTCATCCGCACGGAAAGCGGACGTATGTCAGACATGATGATCCTTCAGGAGGGCGCGAGTGTGTAGTCGTCGGGGCAGGAGTCAGCCCGTGATGCGGATCTCAACTAGCACACTGCGGGCGCCACCGACGACCCCCTCGCCGACGCTGGCATAGCCGTCCTTGGCGATGTCCACCGTCTCGGTCGCCCCGTTGGCCGTGAGCTGCGCCCTGATCGGGTGGTCCGCGGCGTCGATGGCGTAGACACGGTCGAGCTGGAGGGCGAGGTGACCGGTGCTGGCGTGGGCGGTGAAGCAGTAGAACCGCTGCCGGTTCACGGTCGGGTCCGCGACTGCGATGACACGGATCTGCTTCTTGGTGTCGTCGCAGTCGGCCAGCGTGATGTTCCCGTCACCGCGGACGAGCTTGATGCCCTTGTCCGCCAGGATCTTGTCGGCATTCGGGTAGGCACCGTCCTCTACGGCGTACGGCATCTCAGGCTCCGGAGCGGGCGGAGTGTCAGCAGCCGACGCGTGAGCGCCAAACGCACCAAGCGAGGTAAGTGCTAGGGCGGCAACGATGAGTCGGCGGGCGCGAGAAAGCACCAGCAATCCTTCCGATGGGTGAAGTGGGACAACGCGGCAGAGTCCTGAGTCCCCGCCATATGCGCGTCGACGGCGCACGCCGTGCGGATGGTCGGCCTGGCGCGGGACACGGCCACGGCACAGCTAGGGTCTACGCCAGCAGCCGGTGCCACAGCCAGCGTTCCGGAAGTGACCGAAATGTCCAATGCGCATGAAGAGTTGATGGTCTCCGACAGGCCAGCCGAGATAGATCCGCCTGGCTTGAGGACCGTATGCGGGAACCCGTCGATACGTCAACTGGCATTGAAGCCAGCCCATCTCCAGTTGATAAAAGTGCCGTAAAGGGCTCATACCACGATCTTGATGAGATGCTCTGGTCAGCCGTGACCAGTGTGACGATTCGGCCGTTCGTGGTGGGGTGAGTATTGGCCGTGGATCGTGGACGACGGCTTGTAGGCACTGATCGAGCCGCTACTGCCGCCCTGGCCGACAAGGTCACCAGGGCCGCGACCGGTAGCTGACCGGGCTGTGCCTGCAGGGCATCTTGTACGTGCTCTGCAACGACATCGCCTGGCAACTCCTGCCCCCTGAGCTGCGGTTCGGCTCCGGGCAGACATGTTGGCGCAGGCTGGAGCGGTGGCAGCAGGCAGGGGTCTTCGACCAGCTGCACCGCATCCTGCTCGCCGAGCTGAACGCAGCCGGCCGGCTCGACTGGTCCAGGGCGTGCGTGGACGGCTCGCATATCCGGGCGAAAGGAAGGGCGCCGACACCGGTCCATCGCCGGTCGACCGGCGGAAGACGGGCAGCAAACACCACCTGATCTGCGACGGACGCGGCACCCCGCTCAAGGTCATCATGACCGCGGCGAACGTCAACGACGTCACCCAGACCCTCGCGCTGGTCGACGGCATCCCACCGGTGGCAGGTCGTCCCGGCCGACCCCGCCGACGTCCCGAGGCTTTGCTCGGGGACAAGGGCTACGACTCCAACCCCAACCGCGATGAACTGCGTAAACGCCGAATCCTGCCCGTCATCTCCCGCAAAGGAGCCCCGGACACCAAGGACATGGGCAAGCTCCGCTACGTCGTGGGGCAGACCTTCGCCCTGCTCCACCAGTTCAAACGACTCGCCGTCCGATGGGAACGCTGCACCGAGCTCCACGACGCCTTCGTCTCCCTCGCTTGCAGCCTCATCTGCTGGTGACGCCTCAACAAGCCCGACTCGTGATCGTGTTACGAGCTCTAACTGATGGTTTCAAAATGAGATCCGGAGGCAGCGAAGGCATATGCGGTGCAGCCGGTTGAGGCGAGGGGACCCGCCCGGCCTGCCCCATACGGCTCTGTCTCACAGCCTGACCCACGCGGCCGGCAGCCGCACAGACTCGCCCGTCCGGCCTGGGCACCGTGCATAGTGTGCTCATGGATCGATTCGTGGGTCAGGCCCGCCTCGAATGGTGGGCCAATCACGCGACGTGCCTTGAGAAGTACGACATCGACATCACCGTCACTGTCGACGCGGTCGGCACGTGGCGGGCAACCGGTCGGCATGCCAATGCCCTCGACACGACCCAGCGCGAGGGCTGGGACTTCCTCATGGAGATGGACCCCCACTTCTCCATTGTGTTTCCCGGCGAGGAGAACGGCGGGATCTTGGTGAGAGTCTTCGAGGTAGAGGATGGAACTCTCATGCTCACGGAGGCGCCGGACGGGACGGTTCGGTGAACATCACCTTCGACCTCCCCTGAGTTCAGCCCCCCAAGGGCAGGAACCGACTCTGCCGCCCTGCCACCGCCTCCGGCATGTCGCCCCTCACTGATCTTTCAGAATGAAGTTCGGAGACGGCGAAGGCATATGAGGCTGCAGGCCAGTTCGAGCAGGCCCTGGTGCAGATCCGCGTGTCGTTCGTAGCGGATGCGGAGCCGCTTGAACTGGTGCAGCCAGGCGAAGGCACGCTCGACGACCCAGCGCACCTTTCCCAGTCCGGAGCCGTGTGCGACCCCGCGTCGGGCGATCATCGGCTTGATGCCGCGCTTCCACAGCAGACGGCGGGATTTGTCGAAGTCGTAGCCCCGATCGGCATACAGACGCCGGGGCTTGCGGCGGGGGCGTCCTCGCAGGCCCCGAATCGTTGGGACGGCGTCCAGCAGCGGCAGCAACTGGGTGACGTCATGTCGGTTCCCACCGGTGAGCGTGACAGCAAGCGGTGTGCCGTGGCGGTCGACGATCAGATGGTGTTTGGAGCCGGGACGGGCACGGTCGACGGGCGAGGGACCGACGTGATCCCCCCTTTCAGGGCCCGGACACGCGACCCGTCCACGGCGCAGTCGTCCAGGCCCAGAAGGTCAGCGCGGCGCAGTTCGGCCAGCAGGGCGGCATGCAGACGCGGCCAGACGCCGGTCTCGGTCCAGTCCCGCAGCCGGCGCCAGGCCGTCACCCCGGAGCAGCCCACAGTCTCGGCCGGAACATCGCGCCAGGCGACACCGGTCCGCAGCACGTACATGACGCCCGCGAGGGCTGCCCGGTCCGGAACCCGAAGTCGACCCGGGTAGCGACGGCGCCGTTCGGGAGCGGACGGCAGCAGCGGACCCACCCGCTCCCACAGGTCATCCGGAACAAGATCAGCACGCACTCGGAACACCCTGCCGACCAAGATCACCGAGCGCAAGACCCACAGCTCAACTCATTCTGAAACGATCAGTAAGCCACAAGGGCTGTCGATCTCCGTCGCCTTCATCGGATGTGACCATCCGACCGGGCGGAAGCAGGCCATCAAGGCTCGATCGGGATTCAGGGTGCATGGGCCGGATGCTAGTGCTGCGACCAGGGGGTATCACTGAGAGGGTCCGAGCGCTCGATCCCCGTACTCCTGGAATTCCTCCCAGCCCGACGTATGCCCAGGGGTTCAGGTCCCCATTCGCACAGTCGAGCATTTTGCACCGCAGAGCCTCGGCAAGACGGAAGACGTCCGTCAGCACGTCGCCGCCGGAGCCCCGGATGTGGAGCATGATCGAGTCCACCGGATCTTCCGACCCGATGTTGAGTTCGACGGACCAAGTCGGGCCGGAAAGCTCGCCCCAGGCTGGGTCCGAGAGGTCAGCTTCGGGGCAAGTCTGAGTGACAGCTGCGCGTATGTCGTCGCGCCGGCCGAGCGGGTCCGGGGTGTAGTCGGTGGGGATCTCGTGCACAGAGGTGACGTCGGCGGGTAGACGCATGAGAAGGACGTCCCAGCTCATAGTGACCTTCCGGGTAGGACGGGTGCGGGTCGGGGTGGGTCAGATCAGGCTGAGCTGTTCTCCCGATCACTGTGGCAGGAGCACGTTCCGCAGGCGGCGGATGCTCGCGCGCCAGGGCCCGCCATCCGACTCTGCCCATAGGTCCATCGGTTCGGACGGTTCGGACGGTTCGGTCATGATGCGGTCGAGGGCCTGAAGGGCGAGATCGCGCAGGCCAGTGAGATCCGGGAGGGGCTCTTCCGGCCCACGGGGCACTGCGCCGCGACGAGCGCGGCCGCGGCTACGGCTACCTCGGATTCGGGTACTTCGAGGTAAGCCGCGGTGTCGATCACACGTGTGAGAGCACTCCGGACGATGCCCTCACGTTCGCCTGCAGCTACCTCATCAAGGTCACCGCCAAAGTCCGCTGCGGTGTCGTTGGCGAAGGGGCCGACGTCCCATGAGGTGACCCCCGGAGTGTGGACACAGGGGTTCATGCTGCGAGTTGGAGTTTAGCTGTCTTGTGGTGCTGCTGTTCGAATTCCATCGGGGAGAGGTAGCCGAGCGCGCTGTGGCGTCGGCGAGCGTTGTAGTAGGTGAGCCACTGGAAGATCTCCAGCCTCGCCTGTCGCATCGTCGCGAAGGGCTTCCCGTGCATCGTTTCTCGCTTCAGTCCCTGCCAGAAGCTCTCGGCCAGGGCATTGTCGTAACTCGAGCCGACCCGGCCCATGCTCCTGCGGATGGCATGCCGGTCGCAGGCCTGGGCGAACGCTGCCGAGGTGTACTGGGACCCCGCGGTCCGCGTGGAAGAGCACTCCGATGACGTTGCCGCCCCGGGCCGCGACTGCGGCCTGGAGCGCGTCGATGACGAGTTCGGCCCGCATGTGCGGGGCCATTGACCAGCCGAGTACCCGGCGGGAGCGGATGTCGATGACGCAGGCGAGGTAGAGCCACGTGGCTCCCACCTGCACGTATGTGATGTCGCCGCACCACTTCTCGTCGAGAGGGCCGGCGGTGAAGTCCCGCTGGACGAGGTCGGGCACTGGCGGCGCGAGGCGGTCCGGGACCGTGGTTCGCTTCTTCTTCCGCAGATGTCGGCCGATGATGCCGTGCTTGCGCATCAGCCTGGCCACCCGCTTGCGGTTGACCGTTTGGCCGAAGCCTCGCAGTTCGGCATGTACTCGGAGCGCGCCGTAGTTGCCGAGGTGTTCGGCATGGATCTCGCGTATCTCAGCGACCAGAGCGTCCTCCGCTTCCTGCCGCCCCTCCCGGGCCGGGGCGCCGGCGATCCACCGGTAGTAGCCCGAGCGGGAGACTTCCAGCACCCGGCATATCCGCTTGATACCGAACATCTCGGCGTGGGTGGAGACGAAGTCCCAGGCGGCGGTCTTCACTTCATCTCCCGGGCAAAATACGCCGCTGCCCGGCGCAGGATCTCCCGCTCAAGCTGCCATTCCTTTTCCGCCTTGGCCAGCCTGGCGTTCTCCGCCCGCAGCCGGGTCAGCTCGGCCGCAGTGTCCTGCGAAGTACCGGAGGCGACCGGGCGGTCGTCGACATCGCGCACCCAGGTCCGCAGCGTCTCGGGGTTGACGTTCAGATCGGCCGCAACGTCCCTAAATATCCGCCTACCGGCCGAAGTCCGCCACAACGCGATCGCATCGGACCGGAACTCTGCACTGTACTTCGAGGGCCTTGCCACGTGGATTACACCTTCCAGGATCACCAAGATCCATTGTCAGGCGTGTCCACACCACGGGGATCACCTCACAACGTACCGACCCCCGCCGCGCCGAACCGCACCTTCGCCTCCCGGGCGTGGCGAATGCAGTCGCCCTGGCGCAGGGCGGGCTCGACAGGGTCACCCGAGCGACCGGGCAGCAGGCCGGCTCCCTAACGCCTGCGCGGCGTTCGCCACCGCGTATGGACCCATCAGGGGCGTACCACTGAGCCGAACCGCCGACCCTGTCGCGAGGCGTCCCACCACTGGAATCACCAGTCGGCAAGCGTCCTACACGGCCTGCGAAGTGGTCGGCGGGGCTGCGCACGTGGCGGACGCTGACGAAATCGCTGAGGTCGCGTGGGTGACCCTGTCGGAGATCCCGCAGTACATCCCGTACGGCCTCTTCAAGCCGGTCCAGCAACGCCTGGACGTTGTCCTTCGATCTTGACCACGGCAACCAGGACGAGAATGCCTCGGCACCCCGCAGCAGCAGTCCATGGGCGTGGCGCCCTCTCATGGCGGCCCACACCCCGGTGGGTTCCAGGTTCTCTGGACGCGGCCACCCGATTCCTCAGAGAGGGCACGCCGCTGGAGCATCCGGTCACCTCAGAGCCGTAGACCGCCGGCGCGCGCACGACGTCCGTCACAGCCTGGCGGAGGGGACTGAACAGGCGAGGGCGCTGTCACTTGTGCACAAGATCCGCCACGCACACTCCATCCACGGATCGCACGCCCCGGCCGGGCCCGAAGGCACGATCGTCGGAGCCGGCGGCACAGCGGCGACCACCACTGTCCTTCGCAGGCAAGAGGACTCGACCGCCAGCGGTCAGATCTAACTACTCGTCAGTAAAGTCAGCAAAAGGTCAGCATTCGTTCGACCAAACTTGGTAACAGCCTGCAACACATGAGACTCGACCGTCGGCGCCGAAGGCTCTCGCACCGTGCCCGGCGGCCTCCCCTGCGAAGTCAAAAACGGAGGGCCGGGAGCGAGCACCGCACCCGACCCTCGTCCCACACAAACAAGCAGGTCAACGCACTCTTCCTCTGGCCTTCAGGTGCGTCGGCGGGAGCTCGGGGGCCGGAAGCGGAGGGCCGTCGTAGCCCTTCACCTCGCCGAAGCGGGAACCGCTCGTCCAGTCCTCGCGGGCCTGCGCGATATCATCGTGTGACCGTCCGATCCAGTTCCAGAACATCACGATCTCCTCCTCGAACGGCTCGCCTCCCAGCAGCATCAGGCCCGCGTCCGAGGTGGCGCGCAGGGGGAGGTCCGTGCGGCCGCAGCCGAGGTAGAGCATCGAGCCCGGCAGCAGGGGGACGCCGTCGACGTGGGCCTCGCCGGACATCGACAGGACCGCGTACTCGAAGTCGGGGTCGAGCGGGAGGCGGGCCTCGGCGCCCGCCGTCAGCGTGAGGTCCGCCCCGACGATCGGGCTGTACGCCGTGCCGGGCGAGGTCGCCGTGTCCAGGGTGCCGAGGATGACCGTCGCGGTCAGACCCGGGGCCGTGACCTGCGGGAGTTCGATGTGGTGCTGGAAGTGGGGTGCCACGTCGCGGTGGGCGTCGGGAAGGGCCACCCACAGCTGGGCTCCGTGCAGGAAGCGGGCGTGCGGGCGCGGGCTCTCCTCGGAGTGGCTGATGCCCCGGCCGGAGGTCATCAGGCCCAGCTCGCGCGGGCGGACCGTGACGAGGCTGCCGACGCTGTCGCGGTGCAGGACCTCGCCCTCGTGCAGCCAGCTCACGGTCTGCAGGCCGGAGTGCGGGTGGGGTGGCACCTGCATGCCGGGCTCGTCGGCGATGTCGTCGGGGCCGTAGTGGTCCACGAAGCACCAGGCGCCGACCATGCGGCGGCCGAGGTTCGGCAGGAGGCGGCGGACCTCGGTGGATTCCCCGAGCTTGACGGTGCGCGGGCTGAGGAGCTCGCGTACGGGCTCCGCCACGACGAAGCCGCGGCCGCCACAGGCGGAGACAGCGGGCCGGCGATCGAGATTGCTCATGGGGCACAACTTAGTCCCGCCGGGCCTCGCCGCCGCTTCGTCGCCTGGAATGTTGCGGAAGAGGCAGGGGTCGGAGACAGGAGTGGGAGGCAGGAGTGGGAGGCAGGTGTTGGAGGACTGTCACAGCGCGCGAAAGGTCTGTGGAAGGGACGCGATGAGCACGCCGCGGGCGTCCTGCGAGCACGGGACGGCAGCCGAGCGCTGGGCGCGGGGCCGGCTCTTCTTCGAAGCGAGGGAGTACGCGACCGCCGCACGCGTCCTGGACGGCCTCACGCCGGGCCCCCGAGCAGCGCGCGCCCCAGCTGCTGCCCGCGCGCGCCTGCTACCACTGCGCTCAGCTGTCCCGAGCGGAGCGGGAGCCGCGGGTCATCCTGGAGCGCCGGCCGGTGGAGGACTGCGCGCGGCTGATGCTCGGCCGCACCCTGGAGCGCCTGGGCCGGGCCGCCGAGGCGGGGCCGCACCCGCGGCTCGCGGCCGCGATGGCGGGCACGTTCCCCGGGTAGCGGGGCTTCCGGCCCCGCGTATGCGGGGCCGGGCGGCCGCCTCGGATAGCCTGGGGTGCATATGAACCGCCTGACCACGCCTTTCGGCTCCTACGAACTCACCCGCTTCCCCGCGGACCCGCGCGACCGGCTCCGTGCCTGGGACGCCGCCGACGAGTACCTGCTGCACCATCTCGAGGCCGGTACCGGCGAGCGCGGCCCGGTGGACCTCTCCGGCGACCGGCAGATCACCGTGATCGGCGACCGCTGGGGCGCTCTGACGACGGCCCTGGCCGCGTACCACCCGACGCAGATCACCGACTCCTCGCTGACCCGGGCCGCCACCGAGGCGAACCTGGACCGGGCGGGCATCGGGACCTCCAAGTCGACGGTGACCCTGCTGACCACCCAGGACCCGCCGCCGGAGCGGATCGACGTACTGCTCGTACGGGTGCCCAAGAGCCTGGCGCTGCTGGAGGACCAGCTGTACCGGCTGGCGCCGCACGTGCACGCGGGCACCGTGGTCGTGGGCGCCGGCATGGTCAAGGAGATCCACACCTCCACGCTGCGCCTCTTCGAGAAGATCCTCGGGCCGACGAAGACCTCCCTCGCGGAGAAGAAGGCCCGGCTGATCTTCTGCACGCCGGGCACTCCGGGGGCCACCCGGCCGGCGTCCGCCGGGCCGTGGCCGCTGACGTACACCGTGGACGAGGACGGGGGTTCGGGCACCGGGCTGACCGTGGTCAACCACGCCGGGATCTTCTGCGCGGACCGCCTCGACGTCGGCACCCGCTTCTTCCTCCAGAACATCCCGACCAACACCGACGGGGCCCGGGTGGTGGACCTGGGCTGCGGCAACGGTGTCGTGGGTACGGCGGTCGCGGTCGCCGACCCGGACGCGGAAGTGGTGTTCACGGACGAGTCGTACCAGGCGATGGCCTCGGCGAAGGCCACGTACGAAGCCAATGTCCCCGCGGGCCGGCGGACGGCGGAGTTCCTGGTCGGCGACGGGGTGGCCATGCTGCCGCCCGCGTCGGTGGACCTCGTGCTGTGCAATCCGCCCTTCCACTCCCACCAGGCGACGACGGACGCGACGGCGCTGCGGATGTTCGCGCAGTCGCGCAAGGTGCTGCGGCCGGGCGGTGAGCTGTGGGTGGTCGCCAATCGCCACATGGGCTATCACACGCACCTGCGCCGGCTCTTCGGCAACAGTGAAGTCGCCGCGAGCGAGCCGAAGTTCGTCGTCCTGCGGGCGGTCAAGCGCATGGAGCGGCCGCGCCCCATGTGACCTGCCGGTACGTCCTACACTCGGCCGGTGAGCAGCAGCAGGAGCGGCAGCGGCGGTCAGGTGCGGAGCGGGGAGACGGGCGGCGCGGGACGCTACCGCCGGGAGGACGTGGCCCGGGCGGCGGGGGTCAAGGTGCGCAACCTGCGCTACTACCAGGAGCGCGGGCTGCTGCCGCCGCCGCGCCGGGAGGGCCGGATCGCCTGGTACTCCGACGACCACCTGACCCGGCTGCGGCTGATCAGCGACCTGCTGGGGCGCGGCTACACCGTCAACGGCATCGGCGAGCTGCTGGACGCCTGGGAGCGGGGCGGCGGACTGTCCCAACTGCTGGGGCTGGAGCGGGAGATGACCCGCGACTGGGTGCAGGAGGAGCCGGTCACGATGACCCGGGCGGAGCTGCGCGAGCTGTTCGGCCCGGCGGCGACGGCCGAGCACACCCGGCGGGCCGCGGAGCTGGGGTACGTACGGGTCGAGGGGGATCTGGTCACGTACCCGAACCGGCGGCTGCTGGAGGCGACGCTGGCGCTGGTGCGCCAGGGCGTGCCGCTGGCGGAGATCCTGGACGCGGGGGACTTCGTACAGGTCCAGGCTGCCGCGCTCGCGGACCGGTTCGTCGGCCTGTTCCGGCGGCATGTCATCGGCACCGAAGGGCTGGAGCAGCTTTCGGCCGCCCACTTGGATCACATCAAGGGTGCGGTGGCCGCGCTGCGGCCGGTGGCCGGTGAGGTCGTGGCCACGGAGTTCGCGCGGGCGATGGCCCGGCGGGTGGAGGCGGAGGTCGCCGAACTGCTGCGTACGGAGCAGTAGGAGTCGGCCGAAAGGGTGCGCTCGCACAACCTTGCCAACCACCATTGGCACTCTTACATTCAACTCGTCGGTAACAAAGCTGCACGGCCGAGATGAGGGACGATCTCATGGCAGATTCAGCGCACTTATCCGAACCACCGGCAGACGACAGCACCGGTGGTGGCGGCGACGGGGGCGGCGGCCGATTGGGCGGCGGCCGAGTGCGCTGGCGCCGGTTCGCGCTCCTGACCGTGCCCGCCGTGGCCGTGACGGCGGGGCTCGGCATCGCCCTCGCGCAGGGTGCGCTCGCCGCCTCCTTCGCGGTGTCGGGACAACAGTTCAAGGTGTCCGCGAAGAGCCTGGAGGGCGAGGGTTTCGCCCAGTACGGCAGCGTCGACGTCAACGCCCGCGAGGAGCTGATCCCGGTGGCGGTCACCGCCATCAGGGAGGCGAAGCTGCACAGCCTCTGCCAGTCGGTGGTTACCACGCTTCCTGTCATCGGTGACATATCACTGAATCTGACCGCCGGTCAGAAGAGGCCCGTCGAGGCGAGCAACCTGTTCGTCGACGCCACCCAGCTCTCCGGCGACGCCGTCTTCACCAACATCGAGATCGGGCGCGACGCCTCGACCCTCGACAAGGGGCCGGCGGAGGCACAGGGCATGCAGGACCTGTTCGCCCAGCAGGCGGACACGGTCAGCATCACCGACCTCCAGCAGACGGCGTGGGCCACCAACGCCGGCACCTTCAAGCTCTCCGGGCTGAGCATGCACGTCAGCAAGGGCAAGAAGGAATGCTTCTGAGCCGCTGGCGGCGGTGGCGGCGCGGCAGACCGTTCTGGGGCGGGCTCTGCGCCGTCCTGGCCGGGGCCTGGATCTGCGTACTGCCGCTGGCACCGCTGAAGATCATGCTCCAGCAGGGGGTGGCGGGCATCCCGTCCGTCCTGATGGGGATCGTCATGATCGTCCTCGGGCTCGCCGCCTGGTTCTCCCCCGGGCAGCGCGCCCTCGCCGGGGTCCTCACCACGCTCATCGCCACCGCCGCGCTGGTCCTGTCGAACCTCGGCGGGTTCCTGATCGGCACCCTGCTCGGCATCCTGGGCGGCGGGCTGATGTTCGCCTGGCAGCCGTACGCCGCCCAGCGCGCCGGGGGCTCCGCCGCCCCCACCGTGGCCGCCGAGCCGGAACCTTCCCCTCCCCCCACCCCGCACCACGATCCCCAAGGAGCACAGCCATGAGCCGTACGCGCACCGCGCTCGCCCTCGGGATGGCGGCCGCCGCCGCCCTGACGGTGGCCACCGCCACCGCCACCGCCGCCCCCTTACCGGTGGCCGGGTCGACCACCGTCACCCCGGCCGGGCACGCCTTCAAGGCCACCCTCAGCGGCAAGGCCACGTTCAAGGCCGGTTCGGTCACGGTGACCTGCACGGTCTCCGTCGCCACCGGAACGGTGCCGGCCGCCCCCGGCAACCACAACGCGGCAGGGCCCGTCTCCTCGCCCATCTCGCCGCCGACGTACAGCTCCTGCACCTCCAGCATGGCGGGCGTGACCCCGACGGTCACCACCAGCGGCGCCTGGTCGGTGTCGATGCAGAACGGATCCCCGGCCACCGCCACCATGACCGTGCCGGCCGGCGGGCTCGTCGTCCGCACGACGGGCCTGGCCAACTGCACCGTCACGGCGGCCCCCACGGCCGCGGCCAACGTCGGCGGGGCCTGGGTGAACGGCGCCCCGCCCACCCTGACCTTCACCAACGCCTCCGTGCCGGTCAAGGTCACCGGCGGCTTCGGCTGCCCGACGAGCGCGACCTTCTCCGTCTTCAACGCCATCTACAAGGTGACCGACACCACCGACCCGGCGCAGCAGATCACCGTCGGCGCCTGATCCGGCCGATGGGCGGCGCCGTACGGGAAACCCCGGCGCCGTACCGGAGACCCCGGCGCGGACGGGGCAGCCCGGCTGTCCATGAAAATCCGTTGCCGGGGTGGAGGGGAGGGGCGAAGCTCGGTGACATGTCACAGATCACCGAGCAACATGACCCCGCAGTACGAGCCCCGCGAGGCGTCGACGACCTCTTCTCCGGTGGACGGCTCATCGCCATCCCGCGCAAGGCGGCCCGGCGCGAGCAGTTGCTCGTCCACCTCGCCGAGACCCTGTTCGCCGTGGACCGGGACTACACGGAGTCCGAGGTGAACGATGCCCTGCACACCGTGCACGAGGACAGTTCGGCACTGCGGCGGTACCTGATCACCTCGGGCCTGCTCACCCGGACCCGCGACGGCAGCAGCTACCGCCGGCCGGTGACGACCCGGTAGTGCGTCGTCAACCGCCCGTCGTCGCCCAGCACGTGGAAGGCGACGGCGGGCGGCTCGTCGAGGTGGACGTGGGGATCGGCTCCCGTCGCAGGTTCCCACGGCAGCCGGAGGGTGGACACCACCCCGGGCGCCACGAGCAGCGGCCGCCCCGCGAAGGTGGTCACGGCCGCGGTGTGGGCGTGACCGCACAGGAAGGCGAGCAGATGCGGGTGCCGGCCGGCCAGCGCCGCGAGGCGCTCCTCGCCGAACTGCCTGATCGCGTCGACGTACGGTGTCCGCAGCGGGACCGGCGGATGGTGGAAGGCGACCAGGACCGGTACGTCGCGCGGGGTGGCGGTGAGGACACCGTCGAGCCAGGCGAGCGTGGACTCCTCCAGGAACCCGTGGTGCTTACCGGGCACGGAGGAGTCGCAGACGGCCAGCACGAAGCCCTCGCCGCGCAGCACCTGGTCGACCGGCTCCGCGGACGGGGTCTCCTCGCCCAGCAGGAACTGACGGAAGGCGACGCGCTCGTCGTGGTTGCCGGGGCAGACGATCGTCCGGTGCCGGGATCCGAGCAGCAGTTTGCGGGCTTCCCCGTACTCGGCGGCCGTGCCGTGATCGGCTATGTCCCCGCTCACCAGGACGGCGTCCAGGTCGTACGGCAGGCCGTCCAGGTACTCCATGACGGCGCGGGTACGGTCGGCGGCCCGGGGGTCGCCGTCGAGGTGGACATCGCTGAGATGGGCGATCACGATCACGGGTGACTCCTTCGTCGAAGCGGCTCGACCACCTTACGATCTCAGGCTGTTGGGACGGGGCGGCTGCGCCGGATCAGCATCCAGCCGGTCAGGGTGAGCGCGACCGCTCCCCCGCTGAGGACCGTCACACCGGCGCCGGTGGAGGCGAGCGGGGCACCGTCGCCGTGGGGGTGGAGCCCGTACCGCCGGCCCATCCGCCGGAACCGGCCGAACCGTTGGATCCGTTGGATCCGCCGGACGCGGCGACGCTGCCGCCCGTGGCACCGGACCCGCCGGAACCGCCGGAACCGTCAGGGCCACCGGAACCACCCGTGGCTCCCCCGCTCGTACCTCCGCCGGTGACACCCCCCTGACCGCAGGAGCCACCGGTCGTCGGGGGCTCGGCCGCGGCGACGGTGAGCGCGCCCGCCCGGCCGGGGGTGAGGGGGTGGTGGGGTGTCATGCCCTAGCGGCCCTGGTCGAAGGTGACCGGGACGTGGACGTCGTACGTGCGGGTGGCCGAGTTGAAGTGGTCGGCGCGCGTGACGATGGCGCACTCGACGGTGTCTCCGCAGATCTGGCCGTTGCCCAGGTCGGCCTTGACGTGGATGGTGGCGCTGAAGGTGCCGCCCGCGCCGAAGGCGGAGGTGTTGGGCAGGGTCCCGCCGCAGGTGTTGTGGACCCAGTGGCAGGCGCCCGTGGTGCCCGACTGGTCCGAACCGCCCAGGCAGGGCGTGGGCTTGCCCGCGCCCTGCGCCCCGTTCACCGCGCAGAGGCCTACGTATATGCCTGGCCGGAGTTGAAACCGCTGCCGGTGACCGTGACGTTCTCCTGGCCGGCCTGTGGCCGGTTCCCGCCGCTTCGGCCGCTGCGCCGCCGTGGCGGTCCAGCGTTACCCCCGATAGGTCTCCAGCAGCCGGAGCCAGATCTCGCTGATCGTCGGAAAGGCCGGAACCGCGTGCCACAACCGGTCGATCGGGACCTCCCCCACCACCGCGATGGTCGCCGCGTGCACGAGCTCGGCGGCGCCGGGCCCCACGAAGGTGGCCCCCAGCAGCACCTCCCGGTCGAGGTCGACGACCATCCTGGCCCGGCCCCGGTATCCGTCGGCGTACAGGCCCGCGCCCGAGACCTTGCCGAGGTCGTAGTCGACCGCGCGTACGCGGTGGCCGGCCCGCTCCGCCTCGGCCAGGGTGAGACCGACGGCTGCCGCCTCCGGGTCGGTGAACACCGCCTGCGGAAGGGCCTGGGTGTCGGCGGTGGCCGCGTGTGCGCCCCAGCGTGCGGTGTCGAGGGCGGGGGCGCCCGCCGCGCGGGCGGCGATGGCCGCGCCCGCGATCCGCGCCTGGTACTTGCCCTGGTGGGTGACGAGCGCGCGGTGGTTCACGTCTCCGACGGCGTACAGCCAGTCGTGCCCGGGGACCCGGCAGCTCTCGTCGACCTCGATCCAGTCGCCGGGCATCAGGCCGACCGTGTCCAGTCCGATGTCGTCGGTCTGCGGCGCGCGGCCGGTCGCCATCAGCAGTTCGTCGCCCTCCAGGGTTTCGCCGCCCTCCAGCACCACGGTGACGGGGCCGGTCGAACCGTCCCGTACGACGGCCTCGACCGACACGCCGGTACGCACCACCGCGCCGGCGTCGGCGAGTGCCTCGGCGACCAGCTCGCCCGCGAAGGGTTCCATGCGCGACAGCAGCCGTGATCCGCGTGCGAGCACGGTGACATGTGATCCCAAGGACTGCCATGCCGTGGCCATCTCGGCGGCCACGACAGAGCCGCCGACGATCAGCAGCCGGCCGGGCGCCTCCTGCGCGGAGGTGGCTTCGCGGCTGGTCCACGGCCGGGCCCCGGCGATCCCGGGAACGTGCGGGATCATGGCCCGGCTGCCGGTGGCGACCACCACCGCGTGCCGGGCGGCGAGCACGTGGTGCTCCCCCTCGGGGCTGGTGACGGCCACCTTGCGGATTCCGTAGAGCCGCCCGTGACCCCGGTACAGATGGGCTCCGATGGACTCCAGCCAGTCGAGCTGGCCGTCGTCCTTCCAGTGCCCCGTCCAGTAGTCGCGGTGCTCGAACACCGCCTCCACGTCGAGCGGCCACTCGACGGATCCGGCCAGCCCCGGCACCTTGCGCGCGTCGGCCCGGGCCAGCACCGGGCGCAGCAGCGCCTTGCTCGGCACACAGGCCCAGTACGAGCATTCGCCGCCGACGAGCTCGCTCTCCACCAGGGCCGTAGTGAGCCCGGCGGCGCGAGTCCGGTCGGCGACGTTCTCGCCGGCCGGACCTCCGCCGAGCACCACGACGTCGTACTCCACCGCACCAGTCATGCGGTCCAGTGTCACCGCAGCCCAGGGGCCGGGTCCGGCAATCTCAGGCCTCCGGCGCGCCGGGGGCCTCCCCCTCCGCCTTCGGCTGCTGCGACTCGGCGATCTGGGCCCGGACCTGGTCCATGTCGAGCGCGCGAGCCTGCCCGATGAGGTCGGTGAGCGCGGCCTCCGGCAGCGCTCCGGGCTGCGCGAACACGGCCACCTGGTCGCGGACGATCATCAGCGTCGGGATCGAGGTGATCTGGAAGGCCGATGCCAGCTCCTGCTGCGCCTCGGTGTCCACCTTGGCGAAGACCAGGTCGGGATTGGCCTGCGCGGCCTTCTCGTAGACCGGGGCGAACTGCAGGCAGGGCCGGCACCAGCCCGCCCAGAAGTCGATCAGCACGAACGGGTTCTCGCTGACCGTCTGGTCGAAGTTCTCCTTGGTGAGCTCGACTGTAGCCACGGTGTCCAGACCTCCTGTTTGCTGCGTGTCCTGCTTGAACGATCGAGCCGCCCGCCGAATTCCGCGCACTGCCGCGTCATATCCGGAGGGGTCAGAACGGGTGGCCGGGCGGGGTGGTGCGGGCCGTGGTCCAGCGCAGTTCCGTGAAGGCGTCGAGGTTCGCCTCGCCTCCGAACCGGGCACCCGTACCGGAGACGCCCACTCCGCCGAAAGGGGCCACCGCCTCGTCGTTCACCGTCTGGTCGTTGATGTGGGCGATCCCGGTCGGGATGCGTTCGGCCAGCTCCAGCCCCTGCGCCACGTCGCGGGTGACGATGCCCAGCGAGAGCCCGTACGGGCCCGCCGAGGCCAGTTCCACCGCTTCGTCCCGCGTCGCGAAGGACCGTACGGGCGCCACCGGGCCGAAGACCTCCTCCGCGTAGGCGGGGGTGTCGTCGGACACCCCGGCCAGTACGGTCGGCCGGTAGAAGAGGCCCCGGTGGGTGCCTCCGGCGATGAGTTTGGCGCCCTGCGCGGTGCTCGCCTCCACCAGCGCGTGGACCCGCTCCAACTGGGCGTCGTCGAGCAGCGGGCCGAGGTGCACCCGCTCCCGGTACGGGTCCCCGACGGCGAGGTCCTCGGCCCGGGCGGCGAGCCGCTCCACGTACTCGTCGTAGAGCGAGGCGTGGACGAGGTGCCGTCCGGCGGTCATGCAGATCTGGCCCTGGTGGAAGAAGGAGCCCCAGGAGGCCTGGGCGACGGCGGCCTCGATGTCGGCGTCGGCGAGCACGACGAGCGCCGAGTTGCCACCCAACTCCAGGTGTGCGCGCTTGATATGGCGGCCCGCCAGCTCGCCGACGGCCCGGCCGGCGGCGGTGGATCCGGTGAAGGAGATCACCCGCACGCGCGGGTCGGCGACCACCGCGGCCCCCGTCGCGGCGTCCCCCGGCAGTACGTGCAGCAGCCCGGCCGGAAGTCCGGCGGCCGCCAGGACGGCGGCCAGGGCCAGCCCGCCGCAGACGGCGGTGCGCCGGTCCGGCTTGAGGAGCACCGCGTTGCCGAGCGCGAGCGCCGGGGCGACGGAGCGGATCGACAGGATCAGCGGCGCGTTGAAGGGGGCGACGACCCCGACCACCCCCGCCGGGATCCGGCGGGTGAAGGACAGCCGGGGCGCCTCGCTGGGCAGCACCTGTCCGGTCGGCCGGGAGGCCAGCGCGGCGGCCTCGTAGCACTCCTGCGCGGCGACGTGCAGCTCGAAGTCGGCCTTGCCGGGTATGGATCCCGACTCCCGCACGAGCCAGTCCCGCAGCTCGTCGGCGTGGGCGGCGAACAGGTCCCCGGCCCGGCGCAGCACGGCCGCCCGCTCCAGGTGCGTGGCGCGCGCCCAGTCCCGCTGCGCCGCCTGGGCCCGTACGGCGGCCACCGCGACGTCGGCGGGCGCGGCGAGGTCGATGGTGGCGAGGGTGCGTCCGGTCGCGGGTTCGACGACCGGGGCCGTACCGCCGGTGAGCGTGGGTCCGTCCTGCCAGAGCGTCGGGTCGAGGAGCGGCATGGCGCGGGGCCTCCGGGGGGACTGGGCGGGGCGGTGGGGCGGCAGCACGCGCCATCGTGCCAGACCGGAGGCACCACTTCTGTTCAGTTATAGGGCAGTTGAGGATGTCCGTGACCGGAAATGATCGACAGCCGCGCGGCGCCCGCGAGTTCAACGCTCCAGGACGAGCGCGATGCCCTGCCCGACGCCGATGCACAGCGCCGCCATGCCCGTACCCGAACCGGCCGCCGCCAGCTGGTGGGCGACCGAGCCGGCCAGCCGGGCGCCCGAGGCGCCGAGCGGATGGCCGATCGCGATGGCCCCGCCGCGCGGGTTGACCACGGCCGGGTCCAGCTCCGGCCAGGCCGCGAGGCAGCCCAACGCCTGTGCGGCGAAAGCCTCGTTGAGTTCGAAGGCGGTCAGGTCCGGGAGTCGGCGGCCCGCCTTGGCGAGCGCCCGCTCGACTGCTTCCACCGGTCCCAGGCCGAAGAGTTGCGGCTCGATCCCGGTGACGGCGGAGGCGCTGATCCGGGCGAGCGGCTCCCGGCCCGTGGCGGCCAGCCCGACCTCGTCGGTCAGCAGCAGGGCGGCGGCGCCGTCGTTGAGCGGGGAGGCGTTCGCGGCCGTGACCGTACCGGAACCGTCCGTGCGGAAGGCGGGCTTGAGGCGGGCCAGGGACTGCGGGGTGGATCCCTCGCGGATGCACTCGTCCCGTACGAGGTCCACCCCGGCGTACGGGACGACCTCGGCGGCGTAGTGCCCGGCGGACCAGGCGGCAGCGGCCTTGCGGTGACTGTCCAGGGCGAAGGCGTCCTGCGCCTCGCGGGTGATGCCGTGCTTGTCCGCGACGAGTTCGGCGCCCTCGCCGAGGGAAGCCGTCCACTCCGCCGGCATCCTCGGGTTGGTCATCCGCCAGCCGAGGGTGGTGGACCACATCTGCTGGTGGCCGGCGGGGAAGGCCCGCTCGGGCTTCTGCATCACCCAGGGGGCGCGGCTCATCGACTCGACGCCGCCCGCGATGGCGACGGAGGCGTCGCCGAGCGCGATGGCGCGGGCGGCCTGGATCACGGCTTCGAGGCCGGAACCGCAGAGCCGGTTGACGGTGACCCCGGGGACGGTCACGGGCAGGCCGGCGAGCAGCACCGCCATGCGCGCGACGTCCCGGTTGTCCTCGCCCGCGCCGTTGGCGTCGCCGAAGACGACGTCGTCGATCCGGGCCGGGTCGAGGCCGGGCGTACGGTCCACCAGGGCGCGCACCACATGGGCGGCCAGGTCGTCCGGCCGGACTCCGGCGAAGGCCCCGCCGAACTTGCCGATCGGGGTGCGGACGGCGTCGACGACGTACACGTCGCGGACGGTGCGGATGCTCATGGCGGCTCTCCTGGGCGGATCCGTACGGGCGGGGGCGCACCGGTGCCATTTTTGTGGGCACTGTGACACGCCACCGTGCACGCCCGGTGGGGCGCGCCCGCAGTCTCCGTCCGCAGGTCACCGCCTGTCAACGGCCTCCTGCGGCGGGGGCCGGCCGTCAGGTCGATTCGCGGTGGACCGCCAGCGCAGCCATCAGGTCGTGCCGTTCGGTGATCTCGGACGGCTCGCGCACCGCCCGGTCCACCAGCGACGCCAGATGGTCCCCCGTCGGCATCTCGATCCGGACCGTGCTCAGCCGGGGCCGCAGCAGCCGGCCGATGAGCAGGTCGTCGGCGCCCATGACGGCCACGTCCTCCGGGATGCGCAGGCCCTCGTCCTGGAGGGCGCGCATCAGCAGCATCGCGTACTCGTCGTTGTACGCGAAGGCCGCGTCCAGGCCGAGGAGACGCCAGCGGGCGGCGAGGGCGGCGGCCGACTCCTCGGTGTAGGCCATCGGGAGCGCCTCGATACCGGCGCCCGCGACCGCGCGGGCCCCGGCCAGACGGGGGGCGGAGAACAACTCCAGCCCCTCCTCGCGCGGGACGATCACGCCGATGCGGCGGCGACCGCGCTCGACGAGGTGGGCGGCGGCCCGGGCCCCGACCTCGGCCTGGTCCATGACCAGCGCGTGCGCGCCCGGCACGCCGACCGGGCCCAGCGTGATCACCGCGCGGGCGCCGGCCCGCTTGAGGGTGGCGACGTTGTGCGGGGACAGGGTGATCTCCCCCAGCGAGATCACCGCGACGGGCCGCAGCTCGGCCCAGGCGCGGGCGGCCTCGTCCCCGCTCAGGCCGAGGCTGCCGTACTGCACGACGGTGTAGTCGAGGCGGCGCAGCGCCCACTGGAGCTCGTTGAGGAAGGTGCTGTAGAGCGGGCCGACCGGCACGTGGGAGGTGGGCAGCAGCACGATCCGGGTGTGCCCGGCGCGCAGACTGCGGGCGGCGGCGTGCGGAACGTAGCCGAGTTCCTCGGCGGCCTCGCGGACCTTGCGGCGCGTCGGCTCACTGATGCGTACGGCCTTGGCGTTGTTGAGGACGTACGAGACCGTCGCGCGCGAAACGCCCGCGAGGCGGGCCACATCGGCGCTGGTCGGCACGGGAGCAGCGGGCGGGTTGGGCGACTTCGGTGAGTGAGACATTGCGGTGGCATCCTTCCAGACCGGTTGTGCCCAGGGGCTGGCGGATGGCCGGAATCGGATGCTCCATACGGTTGCACGATTCAGTGACACGTGCCACTGCCCGGTGTCACGTCTGATACCGCAATGTGCCGCATCACGTTTCACGCCGTGCCGTCACCTGTGGTGCTCCTCGCACCCCGCCCTCGCGACATCCGCCGCACCCCCGCCCGGGCGCGGCCCGCTCCCACTGCTGCTCGTCGGCAACACCGCCGTGTACGCCCTCCAGGTCGAACACATCGACCCGGCGGACCGGTCTCCAACTTCGGCCTGATCGCTGGGGTCTCGGCGATCTTCGCGACCATCTTCAACCCGGCCGCCAACGCCCTGTCCGACCACAGCGGACGGTGCCGCCCTGGATCCTGGTCGGCGAGCTCGCCGCGATACCGGCGATGCTGCCGCTCGGCTTCGCCGACACGATCCTGCTCATCACCGTCGTCGTCGCCGCACTGTCCGTGGCGGGAGTTTCACCCCACTCCGCCTGGCCCGCCATCTCTTCCCGTAGAGACCCGTAGGCGCCGGGTCGGCCCCGCGCGCGACGACCTCCGGTACCGCGTGATCGTCGTCGACCTACGGGGGCACGGCGCCAGCTGGGGAAGAGGCCACCGCCCTGGGGCCTGGCCCCGGTTGCTCGGCCCGGACCCCCACTGCCGGCGGCGCCAGTGGTCCCCTCGCTCGTACAGCTCGCCGACCCGAACTTCCTGATCACACGGGAGCGGGCGGTGCTCCTCAAGGAGCACGGCTTCGAGGTCCGTGGGTTGGTCTACGAGGTCGGCACTCCTGGCTCGAGGAACCACAGACCGGCGATGCTTCCGTCCTCGTGGAAGCTCACGCGGAACTCCCCGGGCTGGCGTTCCATGCGCAGCGGCACGTTGACCACGGTGAACTCGCCGACTGCGACGTCCTTGGGAGCCCCGTGTGACTGATAGCGTCCGAACTTGTCCTGGTATGCCTCCCAGGCCGCCGCGAGGGCGTCTGGGGGCAGCAGCTTGCGTAGCGTCGCATCAAAGTTCGCGGTGGCGGCGGTGAAGTCGCCGTTCACGATGTCGTTGAGCGTCTGAGTGGCGATCCGGTCGTATCGAGTCTGAGCCGGGGGTGCTGCCGCGGCCGGGCCCGCGACCGTCGTGGTGGCGTGGACCTGCATCGCGGCCAGCGCGAAACCGTTGGCCGGCAACAGCGTGCAGGCGGCCAGCGTGACAGTGGCTACCACCTGCGCCAGTTGCCGCTTGCCGCTGAGCGGTGTGTCTTTGTCAGGCATCAGGACCACGGCTTTCTCGAGCTTGGTGGGTCTGAATACGTCCATCTTGCTCCGCTCCCCCTCCCCTCGCATGTCTGGGAGCAGGTCCCTCCAGCCGTCCGCTTCAGTGGCGCCGGCCAGCACTTGGCGAGCGTGTGCGCGGACGAGCACGAGTCGGCGACGACGTGGTGTTCCCAGCAGCATGTCGAGGGCAACGCCCACCGCGGGAACGGAAGTCGTAGCCGCGGTGGCGGAGCCCGAGGAAGTACGCGACGAGCCGGGGAGAAGCCGCTGATCCAGGCAGTGCGACAGGGACCGTAAGAGCCCAGTAATCTCCCCTGGATGACGGCACTTTCGCATCAGAGCAGCGGTTACATCGAGCAGCCCGGACGGGACGGGAACGGCGCCACCACCGAGGCGGATCCGCACGCCATCGGCCGGGTGCGGACCTCGTACGCCCCGGATCACGACGGGGATCCCGACCCCGGTGAGATCGTATGGACCTGGGTCCCGTTCGAGGAGAACGACGGCAGGGGCAAGGACCGTCCCGTGCTGGTCGTCGCGCGGGAAGCGACGGGGAGCACGCTGCTCGCCGTACAGCTGTCCAGCAAGCGGCACGACTCCGACCGGGAGTGGGTGCCGATCGGTTCCGGGCCGTGGGACAGCGCGGGGCGCGAGTCCTGGGTGGACCTGGACCGGGTGCTGCGGCTGTGTGAGTCCGGGATGCGGCGGGAGGCGTGCGCGCTGGACCGGGGGCGGTTCCAGTTGGTGGTCGACCGGTTGCGGGAGCGCTACGGCTGGCACTGACGGCCCCGCTCGCGGCCCGGCCCTCCCCCTTACGGCGGCCCGGCCGGCGGACCCGCAAGGCGCCCGGCACGCCCGGCACGCCCGGTCGGGCCGCCGGGCCGCCCGACCCGGCCGGCCTCGCCCTGTCGGGCCGCCCGACCGCCGGAGGCGCCCGATCAGGCCGCCGGACCGGCGGACGCGCCCGCGTCAAAGGCGCGGGCGAAGGCCTCGCGCGTCTGCGGATCGCGGTCCAGTACCCCGAACACGACCCGCTCGAACGCCCCCGCGAAGCGTCCCGCGAGCAGGGCCCGGAAGGCCTCCGCCACCTGTGCCGGGTCGTTCTGGAACACGCCGCACCCCCACGCCCCCAGCACTACCCGCCGGTACCCGTGCAGCGCCGCGACCTCCAGGACGAGCTCCGCCCGCCGGGCGAGGGCGGCGGGGATCTCGTGCACGCGCTGCGGCTCCTGGCGGCGGATGGTGCCGGCGTTCGGGGCCGGGGAGGTGAGGAAGCCGGCCCGGAAGGGCGTTTCCAGCAGCTCCCCGCGGTCGTCGCGGAAGACCGGGACCCCGGGCGAGTGAATCACCCGGTCGGTGTAGAAGGTGCTCTTCTCCGCGCGGTGGACCTCGTAGTACTCCGGCGCCTCCAGCAGCGTCTCGTACAGCGCCGAGGCGCGGCACAGCGCCTCCTCCTGGGCCTTGGCCCCGCGTACGTAGCCGCCCCCGGGGTTTCGGGCCGAGGCGAAGTTCAGCACCGCCACCGGTTCGGCTCCCGCGCCGTCCTCCGCGAGGCGGCGCGCGGCGACCGTGCTGCTCTCCCCCGTGACCTCGAACGCGGTCCCGCCGCCCCCACCTACAGGCGCTTCGCCTGGAATAGCCCGGTTCGGCCCATATATCCTGGTTCCGGCCTTGGCTTCCGCCAGGGCGGCGGCGAGGGAGATCCGCCGTCCCGACCGCGTCCGGTACTCGCCGGCCGCCAGGATCTGCGCGTTCTCCCGCGCCACCTCACGCAATCTGCTGCTCACGCCGCCATCCTGCGGCGCGGGTTCCGGAACGGCAAAGGTATTTGTGCCCGAGGACGGGTAGGGACGGGTGACATCACGGCCGACGACACGAGACGAGGAACCGGTCATGTCTCAGGACGCACCCGCTCCGTCCGCCCCGGACCGCGAGCCCGCACTCCTCACCGAGGCGACCGCCGAGGAGTTGATCCACGGCATCTGCTTCAAGACCGGCCCGCCCCGGCTGGTCGGCGCCGAGCTGGAATGGCTGGTGCTGGACGCCGAGCGGCCCTGGCTGCCGCCCGCCCCCGAGCGGCTGACGGCCGCCTACGACACCGTCCGCGCCCTGCCGCTGCGCTCCCGCGTCACCGTCGAGCCGGGAGGCCAGCTGGAGTTCAGCTCCGAGCCGGCCCCCTCCCTGACCGGGTGCGTGGACGGCCTCCAGGCCGACCTCGCGGCCGCCCGCGGCGCCCTGCGCGCCCAGGGCCTCGTCCTGCGGGGCGCCGGTGAGGATGCGCGCCGCCCGCTGCGCCGGCTGCTGGACAGCCCGCGCTATGAGGCGATGGAACGTTACTTCGACCGTACCGGCCCGGCCGGTCGCGCCATGATGCGCTCCTCCGCCTCCGTACAGGTCTGCGTGGACGCGGGCCACGAGGAACCGGGCGCGCTCGGTCACGGCCGGCGCTGGCGGATGGCGCACCTGCTGGGCGCGGTGCTGGTGGCCGCCTTCGCCAACTCCCCCGGCCACGCGGGACCGTACCAGGGCTGGCGGTGCGCGCGGCAGGGGATCTGGAGCGACCTCGACGCGCGGCGCGCGCTCGCCCCACCGCTGGACGGTGAGCCCCGGGCCGCCTGGACCCGCCACGCGCTCGACACCGAGGTGATGTGCGTACGGCCGCACGGGGACGGCGCCGGACCCTGGGCCGTGCCGCGCGGGCTGACCTTCCGGCGCTGGCTGCGCGCGTCCAGACGCCCAGGACTCCCAGGACTCCCCGGGCTCCCCGGCCTGCGGCCGCCCACCACGGAGGACCTGGAGTACCACCTCACCACCCTCTTCCCGCCGATCCGGCCGCGCGGCCACCTGGAGCTGCGGATGATCGACGCGCAGCCCGGCGAGGACGGTTGGCTGGTCCCGACGGCGGTCGTGCACGCGTTGTTCGACGACGCGGAGGCCGCCGAGACCGCCTACCGGGTGGCGAAGGCGCTGGCCGACGCCTACGGAGCCACGGGCGCCCCGCGCAATCCGCTGTGGCGCTCCGCCGCCCGGGCGGGGCTCGCCGATCCGGATCTGCGTACGGCCGCCGCCGACTGCTTCCGGGCGGCAGGCGAGGCGCTGCCACGGCTCGGGGCGAGCACGCACGTCCGGGACACCGTCGGCTCCTTCACCGAGCGCTACGTCCTGCGCGGCCGCTGCCCGGCCGACGACATCGGGGCATCCGACCTGCGACAGACCACCGGGAAGGGGCCCTGCCCGTGACCACCGAGTTCCGTCCGGAGATCCATCCCGACATCCATCCCGAGCTGCTGCGCGAGCGCGCCTACGCCGCCCTGACCGCTGCCCGCGCCCGCACCGCCGCGCTGACCGATCCCGTGAGCGACCGGGATCTGACCGCGCAGCACTCCCCTCTGATGTCGCCGCTGGTCTGGGACCTCGCGCACATCGGGAACATGGAGGAGCTCTGGCTGCTGCGCGAGGTGGCGGGCCGGCCGTCCATGCGTCCCGAGATCGATCCGCTCTACGACGCCTTCGAGCACCCGCGCTCCGAGCGGCCGAAGCTGCCGCTGCTGGGGCCGCAGGAGGCCCGGCGCTACACGGCCGAAGTGCGCGGCCGGGTCTTCGACCTGCTGGAGCGCATCCCGCTGGAGGGCACCGGCCTGCTGACCGACGGCTACGTCTTCGGCATGATCGCCCAGCACGAGCAGCAGCACGACGAAACGATGCTGATCACCCATCAGCTCCGGCAGGGCGCCCCGGTGCTGACCGCGCCGGACCCGGATCCGCCCCAGGGACCCGCCCTCGTCACGTCCGAAGTCCTGGTGCCCGGCGGCCCCTTCACCATGGGCACCTCCGCCGAGCCGTGGTCGCTGGACAACGAACGGCCCGCGCACATCCGGGACATCGCACCGTTCCTGATCGACACGGCTCCGGTGACCAACGCCGCGTACGAGGCCTTCATCGCGGACGGCGGCTACCACGAGCCCCGCTGGTGGGCGGCGGCCGGCTGGAACCAGATCCGCGAACACGGCATCGAGGCCCCGCTGTTCTGGCGCCGCGAGGCCGGCCAATGGCTGCGTCGCCGGTTCGGGGTGAGCGAGCCGGTGCCGGGCGACGAGCCGGTGCTGCACGTGAGCTGGTACGAGGCGGACGCCTACGCCCGCTGGGCGGGCCGCCGGCTGCCGACCGAGGCCGAGTGGGAGAAGGCCGCCCGGTACGACCCGGCGACCGGCCGCTCCCGCCGCTACCCCTGGGGCGACGGCGACCCGACCCCCGCGCACGCCAATCTGGGCCAGCGCCACCTGCGCCCGGCCCGCGCGGGCTCCTACCCGGCCGGGGCCTCCCCGCTCGGGGTGCGCCAGCTGATCGGCGACGTGTGGGAGTGGACCGCCTCCGACTTCCTGCCGTATCCCGGCTTCAGGGCCTTCCCGTACCGCGAGTACTCGGAAGTCTTCTTCAGCCCGGAGCACAAGGTGCTGCGCGGCGGCTCCTTCGCGGTGGATCCGGTGGCCTGCCGGGGCACCTTCCGCAACTGGGACCTGCCGGTGCGGCGGCAGATCTTCTCCGGCTTCCGCACCGCGAGGGACATCTGATGTGCCGTCATCTCGCCTACGTGGGGCCGCCGCTGGCGCTCGGGCGGCTGCTGAGCGAGCCCGAGCACTCGCTGGTGCACCAGGCCTGGGATCCGCACCATCAGCGCAGCGGCACGGTCAACGCCGACGGTTTCGGTGTCGGCTGGTACGCGCAGGGCGATCCGGTCCCCGCCCGCTACCGCCGCTCCGGGCCGATCTGGAGCGACCCGGGCTTCGCCGATCTCGCCCGCGTGGTGCGCAGCGACGCCGTGCTGGCGGCCGTACGGGACTCCACCCTGCCGGGGGCTGACGGGGAGGCAGCGGCGGCGCCGTTCGCGGAGGGACCGTGGCTGTTCAGTCACAACGGCGCCCTCAGGGACTGGCCGGACGCGGCGGCTCCGCTGGCGGCCACCCTGCCGCCCGAGGAACTGCTCCAGTTGGCCGCGCGCACCGACTCGGCGCTGGTCTGGGCGCTGGTCCTGCACCGGCTGCGCGCAGGCGCCTCGCTGGGCGCGGCCCTCGCGGAACCGGTCCGTGAGCTGGCCGCCGCCTCTCCGGGCTCCCGGCTGAACCTGCTGGTGACCGACGGCGCGGCCGTCGCCGCCACCGCGTGGGGCGACTCGCTCTGGTATCTGGCAGACCCGCGGGCCGGGAGCACGGTCGTGGCGTCCGAGCCGTACGACGGGGACGCCCGATGGAGCGAAGTGCCCGACCGGACCCTGCTGACCGCAACCCGTACACGGGTCGAACTGACCCCCCTCAAGGAGATCTCCCTGTGAGCGACTTCCAGTTGACCCGGGCACTCGACGAGCACGCCGCCGACAGGGCGCTTCGTACGGATGTCCTGCGCGGGCTGACCGCCTCTCCCAAGGAGCTGCCGCCCAAGTGGTTCTACGACGCCCGCGGCAGTGAACTCTTCGAGGAGATCACGCGGTTGCCCGAGTACTATCCGACGCGCGCCGAGCGGGAGATCCTGCTGGAGCGGGCCCAGGAGATCGCGGCGGTGAGCGGCGCGCGCACGCTGGTGGAGCTGGGCTCCGGCTCCTCCGAGAAGACCCGGCACCTGATAGAGGCGATGCCCGCGCTGGAGACGTACATCCCCGTGGATGTCAGCGAGAGCGCGCTGACGGGGGCGGCCGAGACCCTCCTCGCGGCGCATCCGGGGCTGAAGGTCCACGCGCTGCTGGCCGATTTCACCCGTCCGCTGCGTCTGCCCGACTCCTCAGGGCCCCGGCTGGTGGTGTTCCTGGGCGGCACGATCGGGAATCTGCTGCCGCCGGAGCGCGCCCGGTTCCTGGCCTCCGTACGGGCGATGCTGTCGCCGGGGGACGCGCTGCTGATGGGGACGGACCTGGTGAAGGACGAGGCCGTGCTGGTGGCGGCGTACGACGACGCGCAGGGAGTGACGGCCGAGTTCAACAAGAACGTACTGGCGGTGATCGACCGGGAGTTGGGGGCGGATTTCCACACCGCCGACTTCGCGCACGTGGCGCTGTGGAACCGGGAGCACGAGTGGATCGAGATGCGGTTGCGGGCGCGGTCGGCGGTGGTGGTGAAGATCCGGGCGCTGGATCTGGTGGTGCCGTTCGAGGCCGGTGAGGAGATCCTCACGGAGGTGTCTGCGAAGTTCCGTCAGGACGGCGTGCGCCGCGAACTGGCGGAGGCCGGGCTGGGGTTGAGCCACTGGTGGACGGATGCGGAGGGTCGTTTCGCGCTGTCCCTGTCGGTGGCCGACGGCGCGGGGCACTGACCCGGTACGCCCGCGGGGGCGTGTGACGGATGCGGCTGCCGCTGTACGGGTACGCCCGCCGGCAGCGGCCGCCCGGTCTCGCCGAGTACGGCCCGCCACGCCGCCGCCGCGAGGTCCCGCCGGTCCGCGTACCGGCCCGGCGGGATCCGCGGCAGCAGCCACACCTCGGCCCGGACGCCGCGCGCCCGGGCGATCCGCCACAGCGAGGCGGTCAGCGGATCGTCCCCGACGAAGGCGGGCGCCCCGGCGAGCTGCCCGTCCGCCAGCCGGTAATCGAGCCGTACGGGCTGTACGGGTGTCCGCGCGTCCAGCGCCGACTGGAACACGGCGCGCCGGAAGGGCCCTTGGGCGCGCCCGCACCAGGTGGAGCCCTCCGGGAAGACGGTGACCCGGTCGCCGGCCAGCAGCGCCCGGGTGAGGGCCCCGACGGTGGCGGGCAGGGCCCGGATCCGGTCGCGCTCGATGAACAGCGTGCCGGCCCGTGCGGCGAGCCGGCCGAGCACCGGCCAGGCGCCGATCTCGCTCTTGGCCAGCATCCGGCAGGGCAGGACGGCGGTGACGAGCGGGATGTCGAGCCAGGAGATGTGGTTGGCGACGATCAGCCGGCCCCCCTCCGGGCCGGAGCTGCCGTGCACGGTGATCCGTATTCCCAAGGCCCGGAGCAGCGCGGCCGACCAAGCGCGGACCAGCGCGTGCCGGGGACGGGCGGGCAGCAGCCGCACCGGCGGGGCGGTCAGGACGGCGAGCACGATCAGGGCGAGGGCGGTGGCGAGCCGGAGCACCGCGCGCGGGACGCCCGCGACCCGCCCCGTGTGAGCGGCGCAGGCCTCGGGGGTGCAGGGCGCGGTCGGCAGCCAGACGCTCATGCGCCCGGGGCGAGCGAGAGGAAGTGGCCCAGGTAGCGCGGGTTGGTGCGGCGCAGGGAGAGCAGGACGTACAGGTCGGCGCAGCCGAACTCGGCGTCGAGGGCGGGCTCTCCGCAGACCCAGGCGCCGAGGCGCAGGTATCCGCGCAGCAGGGGCGGCAGTTCCATGCGGCCGGGGAAGGTGACGCCTTCGGGGTTCCAGGGCAGGTGCGGGGTGACCCGGTACTCCTCGGGCGCGAGGTTGCGGGCCAGCACGGTCTCCCGGGTGGCGGCGGCCAGCACCCCGCCGTCGGCGAGCGGGATCGAGCAGCAGCCGGCCAGCCAGTTGTGGCCGGAGCGGTCCATGTAGCGGGCGAGTCCGGCCCAGATGAGGGCGATGACGGCGCCGTTGCGGTGGTCGGGGTGGACGCAGGAGCGGCCGACTTCGACCAGGTCGGGGCGGATGGGTGCGAGGGCGGAGAGGTCGAACTCGCTCTCGGAGTAGAGGCGTCCGGCGACGGCGGCGCGCTCCGGGGGAAGCAGCCGGTAGGTGCCGACGACCTGCCCGCTCTCCTCGTCGAGGACCAGGAGGTGGTCGCAGTAGGCGTCGAAGGCGTCGGCGTCCAGGCCCGGCTCGGGTCCGTCCAGGCGGGCGCCGAGCTCTCCGGCGAAGACCTGGTGACGCAGCCGCTGGGCGGCGCGGACCTCGTCCTCGTCACGGGCGAGGCGGACGGCGTACCTGGGGCCGACGGACGCCGCCGCGGGGCTGGGGGGAGCGAGGGGGGACGGGGACAGGGGGGCGATGGTCATGGCTGCTCCTGATCCGGGCACGGGGAGCCGGGCCGCGGGTGCGGGCCTGGCTCCTTTACTTCTTCCGTGACCGGCTGGATTCGACATGACCGCCCAGCGGCCCTTGGATGTGCGGACGCTGAACTCGACGGGCCGACTCAGCGGTCGGAGCTGAGGACCTTGCTGATCGTGTCGGAGGCCGTCCTGGCGGCCTGCCGGGGGTCCTGACCGCCCAGCACGGCCGTCATGTACGGCTTGATGGGGTTCTGGGCCTCGACCTCGGCCCAGCGCGCGGACTTCGGGGTGGCCCGGCCCTGGGCGGCGCCGGGAGCCATGGCGGCGGCCCCTTCGTTGCCCTCGACGACGTGCGCGAGGGTGGTCTTGTTGGGGACGTAGCTCATGGTGCCGGCGAGTTCGGTCTGCCACTTCTCGCTGACCAGGGCCGTGATCACGTCCACGGCGTGGCTCCGCCGCTTGGTCTTCGCCGGGATGATCAGGTCGGATCCGCCGGTGAAGACGGCCCCGGCCTTCTCGGAGCTCTTGCCGGGGATGGGGAAGAAGCCCAGCTTGCCCTTGAGCGCGGGGTTGGCCGCCTCGATCTCGGCGGCCTGGCCGGGCGGGGCGATGATCTGGGCGACCTGGCCGCGGGCGAAGACCTCGGACTGCGGGGGCGTCTCCTCGTCGGCGTCCTTGGGTCCGTCACCGAGGCCCTGGAGCTGCTTGTAGAAGTCCATCGCGGCCAGCGCCTTCTCGTCGTCCAGGGTGCCGACCCACTGACCGCTGGCCTCGACGGCGAGTTCGCCGCCCTCGTCCCAGATGAACCCGGCGAGGACGTACCAGTTCTGCCCGGCGAGGTAGATGCCCTGCTGGTCGCCCTTGTCGAGCTTCTGGGTGGCCGAGATCCACTCCTGGCGGTTCTTGGGCGTGGCCTTGATCCCGGCGTTCGCGAACAGCTCCTTGTGGTAGATCACCACTCGGTTGGCGGCGTACCACGGGACTCCGTACTGGGCCCCGTTGACGCTTCCCGGGTCGGAGAGGCCCTTGAGCCAGTCCTTGCCGCCCCATGTGCGCAGGCCCTCCAGGGTGAGCTCTTCGACGCCGCCGGTCTCGACGTACTGCGCGACCTGGGTGTTGCCGACCTCGATGACGTCGGCGCTCTCCCCGCTCGTGCCGGCGAGGACGGCGTTGACCTTGTCGCCGATGCCGGTCCACTCCTGGATCTTCACGTCGAGGTCGATGCCGGGGTGTTCCTTCTCGAAGTCGGCGGTGAACTCGGCTATGAAGTCCTCCGACGCGCTGCCCTTCATCAGCCAGAGCGTCACCTTCTCGGAACCTCCTGCCGATCCGGCCCATCGGCCGCAGCCGGTCAGGGCGGTCGCGGCCGCGAGGGCGGTGCACACGGCGAGGAAGCGCATCTTCACGAGGGTCACCTTCTGGGGATGGATCTCCGACGGTCTCCGACGGATCTCCGACGATTTCAGTCGGATCCCAGTCGGATCTCAGATGGCTTGAAATTGGCATAGACCAATGGGCGGGTCAAGAGCCTTCGGCCCTCGATTGTTCACGCATAGTTCGCGGACCCGCCCTTACTGGGGCACCGTGGAACAAGGCAACAGCGACGACTGGCGGGAGATCCCATGTCCCATCACACCTACCGCGTGACCGAGATCGTCGGCACCTCCCACGAGGGAATCGATCAGGCCATCCGGAACGGTATCGCCCGCGCGGGCCAAACCCTTCGCAACCTCGACTGGTTCGAGGTCACCCAGATGCGCGGGCACATCGAGAACGGTGAGGTCGCGCACTACCAGGTGGGCCTGAAAGTGGGCTTCCGCCTCGACGGCGAGGAATGACGGCCCGCGCGGTGACGGCCGGGGACGTGTCGGCGTTCAGGTGCGGCCCTCGCCCTCCTGGGCGGCCTTGAGCTCCGGCGCCTCGGCCGCCCAGTTCGCCAGCACCACATGAAAGCCGGCGGCGCGGGCGGCCTGGCAGACGAGTTCGTCGTCGTCGACCAGTACGCGCACCTCGCGGCCCCGGGCGATCCGCTGGAGCACGTCCAGCTTGGTCAGCCGGGCCGGGCGGCGGTCCTGGTTGCCGCGCATCCACACGCGGCCCTCGGGCAGTCCGTAGCGGGTCAGCCATGCGACGGTGTCGGCCCGGCACCGCTCCGGGCGGCCGGTCAGGTACACCACCTCACAGTCCGCCGCGCTCTCCACCGCCATCGCCACCCCGCGCGCGAGCGGGGGATCGGACAGGGCCGCACCGAAGAAGCCGTCCCAGTCCCGAGGCCGACCCTCGAGGAAATGCTGCCGGTGAGCGGTGTCGGCCAGGGTGTTGTCGATGTCGAAGACGGCCAGCGGCCGGGATGCGGTCTCGGTCATGGCGGCAGCCTAGGCCGTCGTGCGCGGGCCGGGCCGTGCCGGGCACCCGCCGTGCCCCTGCCGTGCCGTGCCGGAGCGGGGCTGGCCGTGCGGGGGCAGGGCGCGGCGGTGCGGGGAATCCCTGGCGTGCCCACGCGTTGAGACCTGTGTGATCCGAAAAATCTCGATACTCGACCGGTCCCGCACCCGCGAGGGGCACACCGCCCCCGAGGCCCTGCGTGACACCGTGGAGCTGGCCCGTGCGGCTGAGGACCTCGGCTACCACCGCTTCTGGGTGTCGGAGCACCACAGCGTGCCCGGAGTCGCGGGCTCGGCGCCCGCCGTCCTCGCCGCCGCCGTGGCGGCCTCCACCCGGCGGATCCGGGTCGGCACGGGCGGCGTGATGCTGCCCAACCACCAGCCGCTGGTGGTCGCCGAGCAGTTCGGGGTGCTGGAAGCGCTGTTCCCCGGCCGGATCGACATGGGGCTCGGCCGCTCGGTCGGCTTCACCAACGGGATCCGCCGGGCGCTGGGCCGCGACACCGTGGACGCCGACCGCTTCGAGGAGCAACTGGCCGAACTGCTGGGCTGGATCGACGGCACCCAGCGGGCGCACCCCGAGGTGCACGCCCGTCCGGCGGAGGGGCTGCGGATTCCGCCCTTCGTCCTGGCCACCGGTGAGGGCGCCGGGATCGCGGCGCGGGCCGGACTGCCGCTGGTGGTGGGGGATCTGCGGGCCCGCGCCCGGGTCGCCGACGTCGTCGAGGCGTACCGCACGGAGTTCCGGCCCTCGGCCTGGGGCGCCGACCCCTACGTCGTCGTCTCCGGGACGGTCGCGGTCGCCGCCACCGAGGAGGCCGCCCGGCGGATCCTGATCCCGGAGGCCTGGTCCCTGGCCCACTCCCGCACCCGCGGCAGTTTCCCGCCCCTGCGTCCGGCCGAGGAGATCGAGGCGCTGGAGATGACGGCCAAGGAGCGCGAGCTCTACGAGGGCGCCCTCGCCGGGCACATCGTCGGGACGCGGGAGCAGGTCGCGGCGGAGCTGGCCCGGGTCGGCGAGGACACGGGGGCGGACGAACTGCTGGTCACCACTTCCACGTACGACCGCACCGCCCTGCTGGACACCTTCGGCAGGCTGGCCCGGATCGCGGGCCTGCGGGCCGCTTCCGCCTGACGGCCCGCCTACACATCTCCCGCGAGCAGTTGCTGCGGGAGTTCGCGGAAACTCCAACGGCCCTGGGCGCGGGTGAACATCCAGACGAGGTCGTAGCGGTCGGGCCAGGCCGCGGGGAGGTCCAGGAGCTGGTGGGCGCCGAGGGCCCGGATCAGGCGGGGGACGCCGGTGTGCTCCCAGCAGACGAGTACGGGCATCGGGGCGGCCAGGGCGGCGCGCGCCAGGGCCGCTTCGGCGCCGAGCGCGAACTCGGCTCGTACAGGCGTCCGCAGGGCGGTGGCCAGCGGTTCCAGGGTCTGCCGGCAGCGGGCGGGAGCGGTCGCCGGCCCGCCGGTCGCGAAGAGCGCGGCGGGGCGGGGCAGAGGGGCGCCGCGGGAGGGCGGGAAGAGGCGGGGCAGTTCCTCGGCCCGGCGCCGGCCGCGTCCGGCGAGGAACCCGGGGTCCTCGTTGCCCTCGTCGTCCTCGCCGGTGCCTCCGGCGTACGGCTTCTCCGCGTGCCGGATCACCATGACGAGGGCGTCCCTGACGGGCGCGGCCGAAGGCCCGGGCGCCGGGGTGCGGGGCCGTTCCTCCGCGGTGCAGCCGCTCGCCGCGGCCACCGCCATCGGGGCGAGGGCGGCGGCCAGCACGGTGCGGCGGCGCGGTCCGGGCCGGGCGGGGGGCTGTGGCATGGGCCCACTGTCCCCCAGGCCCCGGACCGGCCGGCGCACGGCGCGGCGCAGCGCCCGTACGTGCGCCCGGTCGGCGGATCGGGTCAGCCGATCGGACCAGGCGGTCCGGGGGAACCGGGCGGTCCGGCCGGAGGGGCGCTCGTACGAGGCTCTCGTCCGGTGTGCGAGGCGGGTGCGCCGGGTCAGGACTTGCGGACCGCGCGCAGCCACTCCTTGTTCATCGCGGCGATCGACGGCAGCGGGATGCCCTTGGGGCAGGCCGTGGCGCATTCGCCGGTCAGGGTGCAGCCGCCGAAGCCCTCGCCGTCCATCTGGGCCACCATGTCCAGCACCCGGGTCTCGCGCTCCGGCGAGCCCTGCGGCAACACGTTCAGGTGGTTGACCTTGGCGGAGGTGAAGAGCATCGCGGAGCCGTTGGGACAGGCCGCCACGCAGGCGCCGCATCCGATGCACTCGGCGTGCTCGAAGGCGAAGTCGGCGTCGGGCTTGGGCACGGCGGTGGCGTGGGCCTCCGGCGCGGCCCCGGTCGGCGCGGTGATGTAGCCGCCGGCCTGGATGATGCGGTCGAAGGCGCTGCGGTCGACGACGAGGTCCTTGACCACGGGGAAGGCGGAGGCCCGCCACGGTTCGACGTCGATGGTGTCGCCGTCGGCGAAGGACCGCATGTGGAGCTGGCAGGTGGTGGTGCGCTCGGGGCCGTGGGCGTCGCCGTTGATGACGAGGCTGCACGCGCCGCAGATGCCCTCGCGGCAGTCGTGGTCGAAGGCGACCGGATCCTCGCCCCGCAGGATGAGGTCCTCGTTGAGGGTGTCGAGCATCTCCAGGAAGGACATGTCCTTCGAGATGCCGTCGACCTCGTAGGAGGCCATGGCGCCGGGGGCGTCGGTGTTCCGCTGGCGCCAGACGCGCAGGGTGAGCTTCATGCGTAGCTCCGCTGGGTGGGGTGGACGTACTCGAAGACGAGGTCTTCCTTGTGCAGGACGGGGGCGGCGCCGGTGTGGCGCCCGTACTCCCAGGCGGCGACGTAGCCGAACTCCTCGTCGCGGCGGGCCGCTTCGCCGTCCGGGGTCTGGGACTCCTCGCGGAAGTGGCCGCCGCAGGACTCGGCCCGGTGGAGGGCGTCGAGGCACATCAGCTCGGCGAGTTCCAGGTAGTCGACGACACGGTTCGCCTTCTCCAGGGACTGGTTGAACTCCTCGCCGGTGCCCGGCACCCTGACGCGTCGCCAGAACTCCTCCCGGATCTCCGGAATGCGGGCAAGCGCCTTGCGCAGTCCCTCCTCGGTACGGGCCATCCCGCAGTACTCCCACATGAGTTCACCGATCTCGCGGTGGAAGGAGTCGGGGGTGCGGTCGCCGTCGACGCTCAACAGCCGCTCAAGGCGCTCGCGCGTCTCGCGTACGGCTGCCCGTGCCTCGGGGTGGGTGTCGTCGACGCCTGCCGCGTGGGGATGACGGGCCAGGTAGTCGTTGATGGTGGAGGGGAGTACGAAGTAACCGTCGCCGAGGCCCTGCATGAGGGCGGAGGCTCCGAGGCGGTTGGCTCCGTGGTCGGAGAAGTTGGCCTCGCCGATGGCGAACAGGCCGGGGACGGTGGTCTGGAGGTCGTAGTCGACCCACAGGCCTCCCATCGTGTAGTGGACGGCCGGGTAGATCCGCATGGGGACCTCGTACGGGTTCTCGGCGGTGATCCGCTCGTACATCTCGAAGAGGTTCCCGTACTTCTCGGCGACCTTGTCCTGGCCCATGCGGCGGATCGCGTCGGCGAAGTCGAGGTAGACGCCCTGGCCTCCGGGGCCGACGCCGCGGCCCTCGTCGCAGACGTTCTTCGCGGCGCGGGAGGCGATGTCGCGCGGGACGAGGTTGCCGAAGGAGGGGTAGATCCGCTCGAGGTAGTAGTCGCGCTCGGCCTCCGGGATGTCGGCCGCGGGGCGGGTGTCGCCCTTGGCCTTGGGGACCCAGATGCGGCCGTCGTTGCGCAGGGACTCGCTCATCAGCGTGAGCTTGGACTGGTGGTCGCCGGTGCGCGGGATGCAGGTGGGGTGGATCTGGGTGAAGCACGGGTTGGCGAAGTACGCGCCGCGCCGGTGCGCCCGCCAGACGGCGGTCGCGTTGGAGTTCATGGCGTTGGTGGAGAGGTAGAAGACGTTGCCGTAGCCGCCGCTCGCCAGTACCACCGCGTCGGCGTAGTACGTTGCAATGTCACCTGTGATGAGGTCGCGTGCCACGATCCCGCGCGCCACTCCGTCGACCGTGATCAGGTCGAGCATTTCGGTGCGGGCGTGCATCTCGACGTTGCCCGCGGCGATCTGCCGGGAGAGCGCCTGGTAGGCGCCGAGCAGCAGCTGCTGCCCCGTCTGGCCGCGGGCGTAGAAGGTACGCGAGACCTGGACCCCGCCGAAGGAGCGGGTGTCGAGGAGGCCGCCGTACTCGCGGGCGAAGGGGACGCCCTGGGCGACGCACTGGTCGATGATCTCGACGGAGATCTGCGCGAGGCGGTGGACGTTCGACTCGCGGGCGCGGAAGTCGCCGCCCTTGACGGTGTCGTAGAAGAGGCGGTGCACCGAGTCGCCGTCGTTGCGGTAGTTCTTGGCGGCGTTGATGCCGCCCTGGGCGGCGATGGAGTGGGCGCGGCGCGGGGAGTCGGAGAAACAGAACTGGACGACGTGGTATCCCTGTTCGGCGAGGGTCGCGCCGGCCGCGCCGCCGGCCAGGCCCGTGCCGACGACGATGACGGTGTGCTTGCGGCGGTTGGCCGGGTTGACCAGCTTGGCCTCGAAGCGGCGGCGGTCCCAGCGCTCGGCGATCGGGCCCTCGGGGGCCTTGGTGTCGGTGAGGGGCACACCGGTGGTGTAACGGGTGTAGTCGTTCACGAGGTCGCTCACGTTCAGTTCACCACTCCGGTCATGACGGCTACGGGGACGGACACGAAGCCGGCGAAGAGGACGAGGGCCAGGGCGTTGGCCAGGACCTTCAGCGTCCGGTCCCGGCGGGCGTTGCCCGCGCCGAGGGTCTGGGCCGCGCTCCAGAAGCCGTGGCGGACGTGGAGGCCGAGGGCGGCCATGGCCACGAGGTAGATGGTGTTGCCGTACCAGGTGGAGAAGGTGGCGAGGACGTTCTCGTACGGGTGTCCGACCCAGGCGCGCTCGTTGACGGTGAGCGTGGTGAGGTCGAGGAGGTGCCAGACGATGAAGAGGGCGAGGATGACGCCGCCCCAGCGCATCGTGCGGGTGGCGTAGCTCGCGCGGCGGCGCTTGTGGGCGTACTTCACGGGCCGCGCCTTGATGTCGCGCCGGCTGAGCTGGTAGGCGGCCACGGCGTGGGCGACGACGGCGGCGACGAGGACCACGCGGACGATCCACAGGGCCCACTCGTGGTGCAGGAAGGGAGAGCCGAGGGTACGCAGCCAGTGGGCGTAGCCGTTGAACTCGTCCGCCCCGAAGAAGATCTTGAGGTTGCCGAGCATGTGCACGACGAGGTAGCCGAGCATGATCAGGCCGGAGACGGCCATCACGGACTTCTTGCCGACGGTGGAGTCCCAGAGCGTGCGCGTGATGGACGGCCGTCGATCCGTCCGCGTTGCCAGAGCCATGAGACCGACCGTAGGGACGAAGGCCCCGAAAGGTCCAAGACATGCTGAGGCTGATGTCGATAGGCATCTCCTATGGAGGTGGGTAGCCTGGGGCCATGCAGTTCCAGCAGCTCGTCTATTTCGTGGCCGTCGCCGAGACCCGGCACTTCACCCGCGCCGCCGAGCGCGAGCACGTGGCCCAGCCGTCACTGTCCCAGCAGATCAAGGCGCTCGAACGGGAGCTGGGGGCCGAGCTCTTCAGCCGCGCGCGGGGGAACATCGCGCTCACCGACGCGGGCGAGACCCTGCTGCCGCTGGCCCGGCGGATCCTGGCGGACGCGGACACGGCCCGGCTGGAGGTGCAGGAGCTGGCGCAGCTGCGGCGGGGCCGGGTGCGGCTGGGGGCGACGCCGAGCGTGTGCACGGGCCTGCTGCCTGCCGTACTGCGCGCCTTCCACACCGCGCACCCGGGGATCGAGCTGCTGATCGAGGAGAGCGGCTCCCTCGACCTCGTACGGGAACTCGCGCGCGGAGCTCTGGACCTGGCCCTGATCGCGCTGCCGCTCCCGCCCTCGGCCCCGGCACTGACCACGGTGGAGTTGCTGACGGAGGACCTGGTGGTGGTCTCCTCGGCGGACCTCCCACCCCCGGCGGGAGGCGGGGAGCTGACCATCGCCGATCTGCGCGACGAGCCGATGGTGATGTTCCGCCACGGCTACGACCTGCGCGACCTGACGGTGGCGGCCTGCCGGGCGGCGGGCTTCGAGCCGGTGTTCACCGTGGAGGGCGGCGAGATGGACGCGATCCTGGGCTTCGTACGGGCGGGACTCGGCCTCGCGGTGGTCCCGGCCATGGTCGTCGACCACGCGGGCCCGGGCCTGCGCGCGACGCCCCTCGCGGGCTCCCCGCTGCGCCGCACGATCGCCCTGGCCCACCGCACGGACGCGGCACCCCCGCGCGCGGCCCGCGAACTGAAGCGGATCCTGGTGGGCTGACGCACCACCTCAGGCGGGGCGTATGGGCAGGACCCGGTCGAGGCCACCGGCCAGCATCCCGAAGGCCTGCTCGGCGTCGACCACGGCCGCCGGGTGGGCCTCGTCGGCACTCTGCCCGGCATCGAGGCGGCGCCAGTTCTCCCGGCCCAGCTCATGACGGACCGTCACCAGGTGCAGGGCCGCGAGTCGGGCCGAGAAGGGCTGGACGGACTCGGCCTCGAGGACGGCCGCGAGCAGGTCCACCTCGCGCGCGGTGTAGTGGGCCATGCGGGCCTCCAGGCCCACGGTGGAATAGAGCAGCCTCTGGAAAGCCAGGACGTCCGGGTGGTCGCAGAGCCCGGTGATCGGATCCCGCTCGGCGAGGGCGGCGGCGAAGTGCCCGCGCAGAGCCTCGACAGGGCCTTGCCCGGCGGGCCGGTCACGGACGATGCGCGCCGCCTCGTCCTGGTGGTCGGCGAAGCGGTCCAGGACCAGGTCCTCCTTGCTGGGGAAGTACCGGAAGAGCGTGGGCTTGGAGACCTCCGCCGCGGCGGCGACGTCGGCCACCGAGACGGCGTCGAAGCCGCGCTCCAGGAAGAGTTCCAGCGCCGTTGCCGCCAGCTGGCGACGCGTACGGAGCTTCTTGTTCTCACGCAGACCTGTCGTGTTTTCCATGCGCCCACCCTACCACAATCACGTAACCGAGTTATTTTTGTAACCGGGTTGCTTTTTGGAGCGGAAGCCGCTTTCCTTGAGACATCGACGAGGAGAGGACTTCCGATGACCGACGTACTGATCGCGGGCTCCGGCCCCACCGGACTCACCTTGGCCTGTGACCTGGCCCGCCGCGGGATCGGCGTACGGGTCCTCGAGCAGCGCCTCGCTCCGCACCGGGAATCCCGGGGCAAGACGCTGAACCGGGACAGCCTCGACGCCTTCGAGCGGTTGGGGGTCGCGGAGCGGATGAAGGCCGTCGGCAGCGCCGGCCTGGTCTTCCGCAAGTACTTCGACGGCGACCACGTCAACGACACGCACTACGGCGACGCCCTGTTCGTGGGCCAGTGGCAGATCGAGGAGGAGCTGCGCGCACGGCTGTCGGAGTTCGGCGTGCGGGTCGAGTACGGGTCCCGCCTCACGGGGATCGTCCAGGACGCGGGCGCAGTGACCGCGGAGCTGGCGGACGGCTCGGTCATCTCCAGCGGCTACCTCGCCGGATGCGACGGCGGCCGGAGCACCACGCGCCGGCTTCTCGGGATCCCCTTCGAGGGCAGCACCGGGAAGGAGGAGACCATGGTGCTGGGCGATGTGACGGCTCCCGGGCTGAGCCGCGCGTACTGGCACCAGTGGTTCACCTCGGACGGGGACGCCATGCTGCTCTGCCCGATACCCGGTACCGAGACGTTCCAGTTGCAGGCATCGCGCGAGTTGGACGAGCACGGCGATCCGGTGCCGCCCTCTCTGGAGAGTTTTCAGCGCCTCTTCGACCGCCATGCCCGGATGCCGGGGATCCGGCTGGCGGAGCCGACGTGGCTCTCGGCCTGGCGGGTCAACGTCCGCATGGCCTCCCGGATACGCCAGGGCCGGGTCTTCCTCGCGGGGGACGCGGCGCACGTCCACCCCATAGCCGGCGGCCTGGGCATGAATGCCGGGATCCAGGACGCGACCGCCCTGGGCGAGACGCTGGCCGCCGCTCCCACCGGGCCGGCCGGGCCCGCCGGGGAGGAGGTGCTCGGCGGGTACGAGAGGGAGCGGCTGCCCGTGGCCGCCGCGCTGCTGGCCGACACGAGCCGACGGCTGGAGCGGGTGCTGGCGGCCGTCCGGGAGCCGGGCAACGGGACGGAGGCGGGGCTCGGCTGACCGGCGGGCCCGGATGACCGGGCCCGGGGGCGGCGGGGCGGCGGGGCGGGGCGACCGGCGGGCGTCAGGAGGGCGTGGGGACCGCGTCCGAGAGGGAGAGGGTGTGGATGCGGTCCGGGGCGCCGGGGCGGGCGTAGTACCAGCCCTGCGCGGTGTCGCAGCCGAGGTCGCGGAGCTGGGCCGCCTGGACGCCGGTCTCCACGCCCTCGACGGTCACCGCGAGTTCGAGGCTGTGGGCCAGGGCGACGATGCCTTCCACGATCTTGACGTCGACGGGGTTGGCCGGCTGCTGCTGCATCCCCTGGGTGAAGGAGCGGTCCAGCTTCAGGACACTGACCGGCAGGCGGCGCAGGTTGGCCAGGTTCGAGTAGCCCGTGCCGAAGTCGTCGAGGGCGATGTCCACGCCCAGGGCGGCGAGTCGGCGCAGCGGTTCGAGGAGTTCGTCGTCGGCCCCGATCAGAGCGGACTCGGTGACCTCCAGGCACAGCGCGCCGGGAGCCAGGCCCGAGGCCTCCAGTACGCGCACCGTGTCGGCGACCAGGCCGGGGTGGTGAAGCTGGGTCGGCGAGAGGTTGACGTTGATCCGCAGGGCCGAACCACCGTACTGGCGCTGCCACTTGCAGGCCTGGCGGACGGACTCCTCCAGGACCCAGCGGCCTAGCGGCACGATCAGGCCGGTCCGCTCGGCGAGCGGGATGAAGCGGTCCGGGCCGAGCACCCCGTACTGGGGGTGGGACCAGCGCACCAGCGCCTCCGCGCCGTGCAAGCTGCCGTCGTGCATGTGCACCAGCGGCTGGTACTCGATGAAGAACTCACCGCGCTCCAGCGCCGCCGGCAGGGCGTTGGTCAGGCCGTGCCGGGTGATGGCGCGGGCATCGGCCGCCGCGTCGGCGAACTCGAAGCGGTTTCCGCCGGCCGCCTTGGCCCGGTACATGGTGATGTCGGCGCTGCGCAGCACCTCCGCCGGGGTGCGTTCGCCCGCCCGGCCCTCGACGATGCCGATGCTGCCGCGCACCGTCAGCTCCCGGCCCTCCAGGCGGATCGGGGTGGACAGCGCGGAGAGGATGCGCATCGCCAGGTCCGTCACCTTCTCCCCGGAGCCGGCCGCGGGGCCGGTGGTCAGGGCCACGAACTCGTCGCCGCCGAGGCGCGCGACCACCTCGCCCGGTCCGGTCGCGCAGCTCTGGAGCCGGTCGGCGACCTCCACCAGCAGCCGGTCCCCCGCCGAGTGGCCGAGGCTGTCATTGACCGCCTTGAACCCGTCGAGGTCCAGGTAGCACAGGCCGAAGCGGCTGCCGCCGGCCCCGTTCAGGGCCTTCTCCAGCCGTTCGAAGAACAGGGTGCGGTTGGGCAGCCCGGTCAGTGCGTCATGGGTGGCCTCGTAGCGCAGCCGCAGATTGAGCAGGCGGCGTTCGGTGGTGTCCTCCATCAGGGCCAGCTGGTACTGCGGCACCCCGTCGGCGTCGCGCAGCAGGGACACCGTCAGGTTGGTCCACAGCACGGTCCCGTCATGCCGGTAGTAGGGCTTCTCCACCCGGTAGTGCTCGCGCTCCCCGCGCACCAGCTCGCCGTACATCCGCCAGACGTGCGGGGTGTCGTCGGGGTGGCCCCATTCGCTGACGTTGCGGCCCCGGACGTGCCCTTCCAGGCCGCCGAACATCTGCAGCAGCGCGTCGTTGACCTCCAGCACGTTGCCCTCCAGGTCGGCGATGCCGATCCCGATGGCCGCCCCCTCGAAGACCGCCCGGAAGCGTTCCTCGCTGGCGTGCAGGGCCTGTTGCGCGTCGATGCGGGCCGTCAGCGCGGAGCGGGCGATGGCCTCCTGCTCCTTGAGGGTCCGCTCCCGCAGCGCGCGGGCGAAGCCGGCGGCGATGCCGTGCTGGAGCCGGGCGCAGCGCGAGCGGTACTCCTCGGTGCCCTCCGTGCCGGAGCCGTCCGGGCCGCAGTACAGCACCAGGTACGACTCGACCACGCCGAGCGTGCCGGCGAGGGCCTCGGGGTCGGTGCAGTGCGCGGCGACGAGTTCGGCGCCCACGTGCTGGGCGGCGCCGGCGTCGAAGGGCCGTGCGTGCAGGGCCTCGGTGAGGGCGCGGGTGAGGCGGATGAGGTGCTGCTCGAACTCGGGGCGGGTCAGCGAGGTCGCGGTGACCGGGAAGATGGCTCGGCCCCAGATGGTCGCGAAGCGCGCGATCCGGTCCTCCAGCCCGCTCCGCAGCTCGCGCAGCGGCGCCGGCCCCGGGCGGGGGGCCGGCGGCTGGTCGGACGTCGCGGGATCCGGCGGGGGCGTCACTTCCCGGGCGGCCGCTGGGAGGGGCCGGCTCGGGGTGGCTGATGACGGTGTGGGAGCGGGGAGTCTCACGCCTTGCGTCCCACGCCGCCGAAGCCCGAGAAGGCGTAGGGGTCCTCCGGAGCCTCGCCGTCCGCGAGCGGCTCGGTCCGGTCCGGGCGCCAGTCCGGCATCGAGACGAGACCCGGCTCCAGCAGCTCGAAACCGTCGAAGAAGCCGGTGATCTGCTCGCGGGTGCGCATGACGAGCGGGTTGCGGATGTCCCGGTAGACGCCGACGGTGCCGCTCGCGACCTCCTGCGTGAGGGGGATCCCCTCGTACGAGGCGTGCGTGAGGATCAGCAGGCTGCCCGGGGCCAGCGCCTCGCGCAGTTCGGCGACGGCGGCGTACGGCTCGTCCGTGTCCTCCAGGAAGTGCAGTACGGCGACCAGCAGCAGCGCGACGGGGCGGTTGAGGTCCAGCAGCCCGCCGACCTCGGGCGCGGCCAGGATGTCCTGCGGTTTGCGCAGGTCGGCGGCGACGACGCCGGTGCGCTCGTCACCGGCCAGGACGGCCTGGCTGTGCGCCACGGCGACCGGGTCGTGGTCGACGTAGACCACGCGCGCCTCGGGGTTCGCCGCGTGGGCGACCTCGTGGACATTGCCGAAGGTGGGGATGCCCGACCCGATGTCGAGGAACTGCGTGACGCCCTCGGCGACGGCGTGCCGGACGGCGCGGCGCATGAACGCCCGGTTGGCCTGCATGATCTTGGGCAGTCCCGGCATGAATTCCATGGCGCGGCGGGCGGCCTGGCGGTCGACCTCGAAATTGTGGGAGCCGCCCAGGTAGTAATCGTAGATGCGGGACACGCTCGGCACCGATATGTCGATGCCTGGCGGGGCCCAGGCGGGGCGCTCCATCGGGGTCTCCAAGCCGTCGTCGGACTCCTGTCCGAGCCGAATGTACTGATCATTTCCCAACAGGGCGAGCGAAAGCGGAAATTGGCGGTCCGTTCTTGGTCACACACCAAAGGCACGTGCGGGCCCGGACGCGGGTGACGAAGAAACCGACACATACCTTTTGGTAATTGACAGGTGATCGATCGGACGCGATCAAATCTGGCTCAAACCCCTATGGTCCGAACTCCGCCCGTTCGGACGAACTGGAGCCACGCCACGCGTGCGCGGGCGCGCGCGAGCCCATGCTCCCCGGGTGAACAGAGCCTGTACCCGACGCCTGCTGGCGGTCCCGGTCCTGCTGTGGGCGGCGCTGTCCGTCACGCCGGCCGTGGCCGATAGCTGCGCCTACGCGACGATCGACGCCGGCGACGGCGGACCCGCCATCACCGCATGGGCGGCCGCCGGCCAGGGCGGCGCCACGGCCGGCCGGGGTGGCGGACATCACGGCAACGGCCGGGGCCACGAGCACGGCAAAGGCCACTGCGGCCACCGCGGCGAGGGACATCACGGGGGCCATCACGGCAGGCCCCACTGCCCGCCTCCGCCGCCCCCGCCCTGCCCGCCGAAGCCCACCCCGACCCCCACTCCGACGCCCACGCCCACGCCGACCCCGCCGAAACCGACCCCGCCGCCGAAGCCCACACCGCCACCCCCGACCCCACCCGCCCCGCCGACACCCGCACCGCCGGCGCCCGCCCCGAAGCCGGCCGAACCGGCTCCGCCCGCGCCCCCGGTGGCCAAGGCACCCGCGCCGCCACCGCCGAAGCCCGTGCCGGAGCCGGCGCCCACCCCCGCGGTGACCCCGGCGCCCGCGCCGCGGCCGGTGGCCCGCCCCTCGTACCACGCCACGACCCGCAAACCGGCCGAGCGTCACCTCTCCCCCGTCACCTTCACCCTCATGACCGCGGCCCCCGCCGTGCTCGCGATCGCCGCGCTCCGCCCGCGCTAGGCCCCTCCCCCACCCCGTCCCGCCCACTCACCGATCGGGAGTCGTCTTGTCGGAATGGCTCGTCCTGTCCCTCGCGATGGCCGCGGCCTGCGCCGTCGTGCTGTCCATCGCCTTCTTCAACCACCGCAGGATCGGCGAGGACGACGATCCGAACGAAACCCCGGACGTCATCGAGTACATGACGATGATGATCGGCGTGATCTACGCGATCGTGCTGGGCCTGGCGATCGCCGGCGTGTGGGAGGCCCGCGGGGCCGCCCAGGAACACGTACGCCAGGAGGCCCAGGCCCTGCACGAGATCAGCGTCCGCTCCGAGGTCTACCCCGCCGACGTCCGCAAGAAGATCCGCTCCGACGTCGACGCGTACGTGACCCACGTGGTGGACACGGAGTGGAAGCGGATGGCCGAGCACGGCAGCCTCACGGACCGCGGGGGGCAGCTGCTGGAACGTATCCGCCGGGACGTGACGGACTACGAGCCCCGGACCGACCACGAGGGGCAGGCGTACCAACCGCTTGTGGACCAGGCCGCCATGGCGGACGACGCCCGCAGCGCACGCGGCCAGAGCGCGGGGGCCACCATGCCGGGGGTGGTGTGGTTCGGGCTGATCGCCGGGGCCCTGGTGACGGTAGGTCTGATCTTCACGCTGCAGATCAGGCGCTCGTTCCGGGAACTGCTGCTCGCGGGCCTCTTCAGTGCGCTGATCGCCTTCCTGCTGTTCCTGATCTGGGACTTCGACGCACCGTTCGGCCGGGGCATCGCGGCTACCGCCGAGCCGTTCCTCGCACAGTTCCCGCACCTGCGGCTGGGGGACTGATCCCGCGCCGCCGCCGGGCGGCCGCCGACGCCCCTCAGCGGCGGACACCAGCGGCACCGGTAAACCGGGGACGGGCCATCCGTCCCCGGTTCGGCCTACCGCCATGCCCCATTTGCCCGTTCCTGATCGCGGGCCACCGTACCCGCGCCTAGCGTGGCGGACATCGAGGTGCACCACCCCCCGCGTGCGGAAATTCCGCGCGACTGCTCCTCGGAGATCCGGAGAATCAACCATGGGTGCGATACGCAGCTCCGCCACAGCCCTGCTGAGTGCCGGCGCCACGGGCGCGGTCCTCGCCCTCGGCGCCTTCGGCGCGCCCGCCGCCGTCGCGGCCGAGGCGGCGCCCATCACCTCGTTCGCCTTCGCCGTCACCCCCTCGACGGTCGCGCCCGGCGGCCAGGTGGTGCTCTCCGTCAGCGAATGCGACGCCGCGTTCGCCACCGCTTCCTCCGGGGTCTTCGACACCGTGAGCATCACCCGCGGACAGACCGTCCGGGTCACGGTGGACCGCGACGCCCGGCTCGGAGCCCAGTATTCCGTCTCCTTCACCTGCAACGGGGAGACCGGCTCCGCCGACCTCACGATCGCGGGCGCCACGTCCAGTCCCACCATCAGCTCGACCATCGGCGCCTCGCGCGCTCCCCTCGCGAGCCCCTCGCCCACCGCGACCGCCGCCACCCCTCCCGCCGTGATAGCCACCCCCACTGCCGTGGCGACCGCCTTCCCCCCTCGGGTGGCGACCACCAGCGCCACGCCCGGTGCCAGCCTCGGCGTCCGGGGCGGGCTGGGAGGCAGCGTGGCCGGCATGGACCCGCTGGAACTCGGCGTGGGCGCCGGCCTCGCGCTCTTGGCGCTGGGCGGTACGGCGTACGCGGTCCGGCGCCGGTCCGCCCGCCGCGCGCACTAGGGAGTGTCGTCAAAGTAGCTCCGGCCGCCCGAAGGGCGGGGCCGGTGGGGCCTGGTGCGTGCGAAGATCGGAAGAGCGGCGGGTT
>NZ_JBSFTP010000033.1:0-69628 GCF_053591315.1 Streptomyces sp. NPDC003042 | reverse complement strand
CGTCGACTCCCTCCTCCGCCTTGCGATCGCACGCACCAGGCCCCACCGGCCCCGCCCTTCGGGCGGCCGGAGCTACTTTGACGACACTCCCTAGAGGGCGGCCAGCGCCGACGTGATCGCGGCCGCCTGCGCCGGGGACTGGGCCTGCTCGATGCGCACCGCGTCGCACCCCACCCACTGCGCCGCCTCCCGCAAGGCCTGCGCCATCGGCCGGGCGGCCTTCGGGGAGGTCAGCGAGACCCGGCGGGCCACCAGGGTGGTGCCTTCGCGGGCCGGGTCGACGCGGCCCTGGAGCCGGCCGCCGGCCAGCAGGGGCATCGCGAAGTAGCCGTGGACCCGCTGGGACTTGGGGACGTACGCCTCCAGGCGGTGCGTGAAATCGAAGATCCGCTCGGTGCGCGGGCGGTCCCAGACCAGGGAGTCGAACGGCGACAGCAGGGTGGTGCGGTGGCGGCCGCGCGCAGCGGTGGCCAGCGCCGCCGGGTCGGCCCACGCGAGCTTGGGCCAGCCCTCCACGCTCACGGGAACCAGGCCGGAGTCCTCGATCACCGCGTCGAACTGGTCTCCCTTGAGACGGTGGTAGTCCGCGATGTCGGCGCGCGTGCCGACCCCGAGGGACCGGCCGGCCAGGGCCACCAGGCGGCGCAGGCACTCGCGGTCGTCGAGATCGTCGTGCAGCAGTGCGTCAGGGACCGCCCGCTCGGGCAGGTCGTAGACCCGCTTCCAGCCGCGCCGCTCCGAGCAGACCACCTCGCCGGTGTCGAGCAGCCACTCCACCGCGATCTTGGTCTCGGACCACTCGAACCACTCACCGCCGTTCTTGGCACCGCCCAGCTCGGTCGAGGTCAGCGGGCCGTCGGCTTTGAGGCGGTCCAGGACCGCCTTCGTCGAGCGCTCCTTGTCCTGGAGGACGTGCCAGCGGTGGCCGCGCGCCCGCCGGGCACGGCGGCGGAAGGCGAAATGCGGCCACTCCTCGATGGGCAGGACGCAAGCCGCGTGCGACCAGTACTCGAAGGCGTGAGAATCGCTCCAGTACGCCTTCTCCACCGTCGGCCGGCCGACCGCGCCCAGGCGCGCGTAGGGGACCAGCTCGTGGGAGCGCGCCAGGACCGAGATGGTGTCCAGCTGCACGGCGCCCAGGTGGCGCAGCACGCCGCGGACCGAGCCCTTGCGGTCGGGCGCGCCGAGGAAGCCCTGCGCGCGCAGGGCTATCCGGCGGGCCTCGTCGGCGGACAGGGACACGATCGGCGGGGGCGCCAGGCTGGTCATGGTGCGCAGCCTAGGCGGCGCCACTGACAGCCGGCAGGTAGGGCAGCGCGGGAATCAGGCCGAGGTCCGAGGGGAGCAGCGCGCCGACCCAGCAGTCCCGCGAGGTGCCGTCCCTGTGGGGCAGGGCGGCGCGCAGGGTGCCCTCGAAGCGGAAGCCCGCCTTCTCGGCGACGGCCCGGGAGCCGGCGTTGCCGACTTCGGCCCGCCATTCCAGCCGTACGGCGCCGACCTCGGTGAAGGCCCAGCGGGCGACGGCGGACACGGCCTCGGCCATGTAGCCGCGGCCCCGGTGCTCCTTCGTCGCCCAGTAGCCGATTTCGTGCGACTTCGTCCCGAAGGCCTCGTGCACGTGGACGCCGACGGCCGCGACGAGCGGGCCGCGGGGGCCGAGACGTACGGCGAAGCTGTAGCCGGTGTCCTCGCGCCAGCCGGCCGGGACGCTCTCGCCGACGAAGCTCCGCGCGTGCGCGCGCTCGTAGGGGGAGGGGACCATGGTCCAGCGCTGGATGTCGGGGTCCTGGGCGGCGGCGTAGACCTCGTCCTCGTCCTGTGCGGCGAAAGGCCGCAATTCCAGCCGGGTCGTGATCAGTGTGGTGGGCTCCATGAGCGGATTCTGCTGCCCGGCCGGTATCAGACGCGAACACTTTTCGGGAAAATCGGCGCGGGACGCGGCACCTTCCCCGGTCCCGGTACGTTCTCATTCCGGGCGCGCGTGCCCTGCGGACACGACGGACCTCCCGACGCGACCACGTCCTCGCTTACGATGGCCGTTGCGGTGGGGCCCACCTGCCGTGCCCGTGTACGTACAGTGCCCAGGCCCGACCGGCAAGGAGACAAACCTCGGTGTCCGTCTTCAACAAGCTCATGCGTGCAGGCGAAGGCAAGATCCTGCGCAAACTGCACCGCATCGCGGACCAGGTCAACTCCATCGAAGAGGACTTCGTCAACCTCTCCGACGCCGAGTTGCGTGCGCTCACGGACGAGTACAAGCAGCGGCACCAGGACGGCGAGAGCCTGGACGACCTGCTGCCCGAGGCCTTCGCCACCGTGCGCGAGGCCGCGAAGCGCGTCCTCGGCCAGCGGCACTACGACGTCCAGCTCATGGGCGGCGCGGCGCTGCACCTCGGCTACGTCGCCGAGATGAAGACCGGTGAGGGCAAGACCCTCGTCGGCACGCTGCCCGCGTACCTGAACGCACTCTCGGGCAAGGGCGTCCACCTGATCACGGTGAACGACTACCTCGCCGAGCGCGACTCCGAGATGATGGGCCGGGTCCACAAGTTCCTCGGCCTGGAGGTCGGCTGCATCCTGGCGAACATGTCGCCGGCGCAGCGCCGCGAGCAGTACAACTGCGACATCACGTACGGCACGAACAACGAGTTCGGCTTCGACTACCTGCGCGACAACATGGCGTGGTCGCACGAGGAGCTGGTCCAGCGCGGCCACAACTTCGCCGTGGTCGACGAGGTCGACTCGATCCTCGTCGACGAGGCCCGCACGCCGCTGATCATCTCCGGCCCGGCCGACCAGGCCACCAAGTGGTACGCCGACTTCGCCAAGCTGGTCACCCGGCTCACCAAGGGCGAGCCCGGCCAGCCGCTCAAGGGCATCGAGGAGACCGGCGACTACGAGGTCGACGAGAAGAAGCGCACCGTCGGCATCCACGAGTCCGGTGTCGCGAAGGTCGAGGACTGGCTCGGCATCGAGAACCTCTACGAGTCGGTGAACACCCCGCTCGTCGGTTACCTGAACAACGCGATCAAGGCCAAGGAACTCTTCAAGATCGACAAGGACTACGTCGTCATCGACGGCGAAGTCATGATCGTCGACGAGCACACCGGCCGTATCCTCGCGGGCCGCCGCTACAACGAGGGCATGCACCAGGCGATCGAGGCGAAGGAAGGGGTGGACATCAAGGACGAGAACCAGACCCTCGCCACGATCACCCTGCAGAACTTCTTCCGCCTCTACTCGAAGCTGTCCGGCATGACCGGTACGGCCATGACCGAGGCCGCGGAGTTCCACCAGATCTACAAGCTCGGCGTCGTGCCCATCCCGACGAACCGCGCGATGGTCCGCAAGGACCAGGCCGACCTGATCTACCGCACCGAGGTCGCCAAGTTCGCCGCCGTCGTCGACGACATCGCGGAGAAGCACGAGAAGGGCCAGCCGATCCTCGTCGGTACGACGTCGGTCGAGAAGTCCGAGTACCTCTCCCAGCAGCTCTCCAAGCGCGGCGTCCCGCACGAGGTGCTCAACGCCAAGCAGCACGACCGTGAGGCGACGATCGTCGCCCAGGCCGGCCGCCGGGGCGCGGTCACGGTCGCCACGAACATGGCCGGCCGCGGTACCGACATCAAGCTCGGCGGCAACCCGGACGACCTGGCCGAGGCCGAGCTGCGCCAGCGCGGCCTGGACCCGGAGGAGCACATCGAGGAATGGGCGCACGCCCTGCCCGAGGCGCTCACCAGGGCCGAGGCGGCGGTGAAGGCGGAGTTCGAGGAGGTCAAGGAGCTCGGCGGGCTGTACGTGCTGGGCACCGAGCGGCACGAGTCGCGCCGTATCGACAACCAGCTGCGCGGCCGCTCCGGCCGACAGGGAGACCCGGGCGAGTCCCGCTTCTACCTGTCGCTGGGCGACGACCTGATGCGCCTGTTCAAGGCCCAGATGGTCGAGCGGGTCATGGCCATGGCCAACGTGCCGGACGACGTCCCGATCGAGAACAAGATGGTCACGCGGGCCATCGCGTCGGCGCAGTCGCAGGTCGAGACCCAGAACTTCGAGACGCGCAAGAACGTCCTGAAGTACGACGAGGTCCTCAACAGCCAGCGTGAGGTCATCTACGGCGAACGCCGCCGGGTGCTCCAGGGAGAAGACCTGCACGAGCAGGTGCGCTTCTTCATGGACGACACCATCGACGCGTACATCGCGGCCGAGACGGTCGAGGGCTTCGCCGAGGAGTGGGACCTGGACCGGCTCTGGGGCGCCTTCAAGCAGCTCTACCCGATCAAGGTGACGGTGGAGGAGCTGGAGGAAGCGGCCGGCGACCGGGCCGGCATCACCGCCGAGTTCATCGCCGAGTCGGTCAAGGACGACATCCACGAGCAGTACGAGGCGCGCGAGAAGACGCTCGGCTCCGACATCATGCGCGAGCTGGAGCGGCGCGTGGTCCTCTCGGTGCTGGACCGCAAGTGGCGCGAGCACCTCTACGAGATGGACTACCTCCAGGAGGGCATCGGCCTGCGGGCCATGGCCCAGAAGGACCCGCTGGTCGAGTACCAGCGCGAGGGCTTCGACATGTTCAACGCCATGATGGACGGCATCAAGGAGGAGTCCGTCGGCTACCTGTTCAACCTGGAGGTCCAGGTCGAACAGCAGGTCGAGGAGCTTCCCGTGCAGGACGCGCCGGTGGCGGTGGCGCCGAGGCCGGAGATCCGGGCCAAGGGCCTGGACGCTCCGCAGCGGCCGGACCGGCTGCACTTCTCCGCACCGACGGTGGACGGGGAGGGCGGGGTCGTCGAGGGCGACTTCGATGCCGATGGCTCCGCCGGTGAGGGTGGGGACGGGATGACGCGGGCGGAGCGGCGGAAGGCGCAGAAGGCGTCCGGGGGGCGGCGTCGCAAGAAGTAGCCCCCGCTGGGCTGTGCACGTCGGCCGGGGCCGGACACCGTGGGGTGTCCGGCCCCGGCCGCGTTGTACCTGCGGTGCGGTGCGGTGGGGGTGCGGTGCGGCGCCGTTGCCGGGGGCGTTGCCCCCGGAATCCCGCGCCTCAAACGCCGGCGGGGCTGGAAGGCCCTGGGGCGCTGCCCCCGGACCCCGCGCCACAAACCCCCCTGGACTCCGTCCGGGGATACCCCTGGCGAGGCTGGATTTGGCTGGCGGGCGGGGATTCGGCCGGCGTGGCGTTAGGTGCGCGGGGAGTGGATTTCGATTGCCGCGCAGCGCCAGCGGAGGTCCGGGCCCTGTTCCAGGCGGAAGGCCATCGCCGAGACGCGGTCGCCGGTCGCGATGCGGGCGAAGGCCTCGATGACGCCCGGGCCCGGGTGGAAGCGGCCGCAGTGGCGCAGCACGGGGCGGAGGCGGTCGCGTAAGGGGCCTGTGGGGGCCAGGGAGGCCAGCTGCTCGTACGCGGGGCCCACGGTGAGGCCGAGCAGTGAGTGGACCGGCCGCTGGCCGCTGAGGACCGCCAGCAGGCGTTCGGCGAACCAGTCGTGCGGGCCGAGCCGGCGGATGGCCCGTGGGGTGCTGGTGGGGCGCCGCTGGTCGCGTCGGCCTGCCGGGCGGGTCCGGCTCGGACCGCCGGCCCTGCTGCGACTTCCCTCGCCGCCGATCGTGCCGCGCGTCGTCGTGTCCATGGCGTCTCCCCGAACAGGCCGGGCCCGGTGCGGTACCAGGCGGTAACTTGGTGGGGGATTTCTACGGCCGCCGTTCACGCTCCGCAACCGCGTGGGGGCGTGTGCCGGGGCGGTGGCCCGGTTCACCTATCCGAGTGGGCGCAGGGCTGCGGGGTGGCCGCCGAGGGCCTGCCCGGGGGACGGCGGTGGACGCCCCGCGGGCCGGCTCCCGCACCCCGAAGGGGGACGCCGCCGTCACCCGGCGGACGGAGTCCGGCGTCGCCCAGGGCCCTGTGGGCGGGCAGTCGTATCCTGGGGGCGTTTCCGACTACCGAAAGCAGCCGGCCATGCGCGTGTACGTACCCCTGACACTCCCCGGGCTCGCCGAAGCGCACAAGGCGGGCGAGCTGGGGCCCGCCCCGCTGCGGGCGTACGCGGTGACCCCCGGGCTGCGTGAGTGGTACGTGTCGGACGACATCGAGGAGCTGGAGTACGCGGCCCTGAACCGCGCCGCCGCCGCTTCCCTGCGGCTGGTCTCCGCCGACGCGGACGCCCCCCGCGAGCGGGTCGTGGTCGCGCTCGACGTCGACGACAAGGCCGTCACCGCCGTCCCCGGGCTCGACGAGGACACCCTCGGCCAGGTGACCCTCGCCGCGCCCGTACGGCTCGCCGTGGCCGCCGCCGTGCACGTGGACGCCGCCGATGCGCGCGAGGACGTCGCCGCGGCCGTGAACGCCCTGGAGGCCGCCGACGGCGGGGACGCCGACGCGCAGTTCGTCGTGGATGGCGCCGAGGACCACGACCTGCTCTGGTACGGCGTCCAGGAGATCCCGGGGCTGCTGAAGTGACCGCCCGCACCGCCCGTACCGCCCGCGCCCCCCACATCGTCTGGGACTGGAACGGCACGCTGCTGCACGACATCGACGCCGTGATAGCCGCGACCAACGCCTCCTTCGCCGAGTTCGGCTTCGCGCCGATCACCCTGGAGACCTACCGCGACCTGTACGTCGTCCCGGTCCCCAAGTTCTACGAGCGCCTCATGGGCCGACTTCCCACCGACGCCGAGTGGATCGTCATGGACGAGACCTTCCACCGGCACTACTGGGCGGCCGCCGACGCCGCCGGGCTGGCCGAGGGCGCGCTGGAGCTGCTCCGGGGCTGGCAGGCGGACGGACTCACCCAGTCCCTGCTGTCCCTCGCGCCCCACGAGAAGCTGATCCCGCTGGTGCGCACGCACGGCATCGACCGGCACTTCCTGCGCGTCGACGGGCGGACCGGTCCCTCGCACACCACGAAGGCGGGGCATCTCGTACGCCATATGGCCGCCATGGAGGCAGCCGGTGTGGACGCCACCCGTACGGTGCTCATCGGAGACGCCGTGGACGACGCGCTCGCCGCGGCCCACGTGGGCGCCCGGGCGGTGCTGTACACCGGAGGTTCGCACAGCCGCACAAGTCTTGAATCAGCCGGTGTTCCCGTCGTCGACACCCTGGCCGAGGCCGTAGCCGCAGCTCGCGATTGGGCCGGATAACACCGCTCTGCACGGGCGGGCGGTCGCGTCGCTGTCCAGAGTGTCAAAGTTCGACCCCCGGTTTTGTGCCGATGCGGCTCGTGACGAGGCGGGGGTGAGTGGAGATAGCCTTGTACCCGTGATCAGCGCGATAGTCATCGGGGGCACTGAGGCCTCCGACCCGCGCCCGGCGCACGACCGTGCCCGGGCCTTCGCTGATCGCCGCCGCCGGGACCTCGTGCCGATCATGGCCGAAACGCTCCCGGTCGGCCTTCTCGACGACATAGCGTCGGTAACGATTCCGGACGGACACCAACATCCCGCCTCATCGCGGCGCTGTGTCATTCCTTCCTTCACCTACGTCACGCAATGGCGCGCGACAGGAGCCAGAGGACATGCAGACCAAGCTGGACGAAGCAAAGGCCGAGCTGCTCGCACGGGCGGCCCGGGTAGCTGAGAACAGCCCGGCCGGGGGGCTACTTCCGACTGGGTCCGAGCCGGGGGAGCGTCCCGATCAGGGCACGACGCTCGCCTACCTCCAGCGCTACTACCTGCACACGGCACCCGAGGACCTCGTGGACCGGGACCCGGTCGACGTGTTCGGCGCGGCTCTCTCCCACTACCGGCTCGCCGAGAACCGGCCGCAGGGCACCGCGAACGTGCGCGTGCACACCCCCACGGTCGAGGAGAACGGCTGGACTTCCAGCCACTCGGTCGTCGAGGTGGTCACCGACGACATGCCCTTCCTGGTCGACTCCGTCACCAACGAGCTGTCCCGACAGGGCCGCGGCATCCACGTCGTGATCCACCCGCAGGTCGTCGTACGCCGTGACGTCACCGGCAAGCTGATCGACATCCTCGGCCCCGACTGTGCCCACCCGTCGCCCGACCGCCACCCCTCAACGAGCGCCTCCGGCGCGCCGGACGTTTTCGGTCCCAGGACCGCGCGCCCCCACGACTCCCTCGTCGAGTCCTGGATCCATGTCGAGATCGACCGCGAGACCGACCGGGCCGACCTCAAGCAGATCACCGTCGATCTGCTGCGCGTCCTGTCCGACGTACGCGAGTCCGTCGAGGACTGGGAGAAGATGCGCGACGCGGCGCTGCGCATCGCCGACGAGCTGCCGAACGAGCCCACCGCGCCCGACCTGCGCCCGTACGAGCTCGAAGAGGCCCGTGAGCTGCTGCGCTGGCTCGCCGACGACCACTTCACCTTCCTCGGCTTCCGCGAGTACAACCTCGTCGACGGCGACGCCCTGTCCGCCGTGCCCGGCACCGGCCTCGGCATCCTGCGCTCCGACCCGCACCACAGCGGCCAGGACGACGCGCACCCCGTCTCGCCGTCCTTCAACCGGCTGCCCGCCGACGCCCGCGCCAAGGCCCGCGAGCACCACCTGCTGGTGTTGACCAAGGCCAACAGCCGCGCGACCGTGCACCGCCCCTCGTACCTCGACTACGTGGGCGTCAAGAAGTTCGACGCCGACGGCAACGTCGTCGGCGAGCGCCGCTTCCTCGGCCTGTTCTCCTCCGCCGCGTACACCGAGTCCGTGCGCCGTGTCCCCGTCATCCGCCGCAAGGTGGCCGAGGTCCTCGACGGCGCCGGCTTCTCGCCGAACAGCCACGACGGCCGCGACCTGCTCCAGATCCTGGAGACCTACCCGCGCGACGAGCTGTTCCAGACCCCGGTCGACAAGCTCCAGGAGATCGCCACCTCCGTCCTGTACCTCCAGGAGCGCCGCCGGCTGCGGCTGTACCTGCGACAGGACGAGTACGGCCGCTACTACTCGGCGCTCGTCTACCTGCCGCGCGACCGCTACACCACCGGTGTGCGGCTGCGTCTGATCGACATCCTGAAGGAGGAACTCGGCGGCACCAGCGTCGACTTCACCGCCTGGAACACCGAGTCGATCCTCTCCCGCATCCACTTCGTCATCCGCGTCCCCCAGGGCACCGAGCTGCCCGTCCTGACCGACGCCGACGTGGAGCGCATCGAGGGCCGACTGGTCGAGGCCGCACGCTCCTGGGCCGACGGCTTCGCCGAGGCCCTCGTCGCCGAACTCGGCGAGGAGCGCGCCGCCGAACTGCTGCGCCGCTACGGCACCACCTTCCCCGAGGGCTACAAGGCCGACCACTCGCCGCGCGCCGCCGTCGCCGACCTGGTCCACCTGGAGAGGCTCTCCGCCAGCGACCGCGAGTTCGCGCTCTCGCTGTACGAGCCGGTCGGCGCGGGCCCCGGCGAACGCCGGTTCAAGATCTACCGCACCGGTGAGCAGGTCTCGCTCTCCGCGGTCCTGCCGGTCCTCCAGCGCCTGGGCGTCGAGGTCACCGACGAGCGCCCGTACGAGCTGCGCCGCTCCGACCGGGTCAGCGCCTGGATCTACGACTTCGGTCTGCGGATGCCCCTTCCCTCCGGGAGCGGCGACGGCGCGGCTGCGTCCAACTACCTCGGCGACGACGCGCGCGAGCGCTTCCAGGAGGCCTTCGCCGCGGTCTGGCGGGGCGAGGCCGAGAACGACAACTTCAACTCCCTGGTGCTGAGCGCCGGGCTCACCTGGCGCCAGGCCGTGGTGCTGCGCGCGTACGCCAAGTACATGCGCCAGGCCGGTTCGACCTTCAGCCAGGACTACATGGAGGACACCCTCCGCAACAACGTCCACACCACCCGGCTGCTGATCTCGCTCTTCGAGGCGCGGATGTCGCCGGACCGGCAGCGGGCCGGCACCGAGCTGACCGACGCGCTGCTGGAGGAGATGGACCTGGCGCTCGACCAGGTCGCCTCGCTCGACGAGGACCGCATCCTGCGCTCCTTCCTCACGCTCATCAAGGCCACCCTGCGCACCAACTTCTTCCAGGAGGCGGCGGGCGGCAAGCAGCACGAGTACGTCTCGATGAAGTTCGACCCGCGGGCCATCCCGGACCTGCCCGCGCCCCGCCCGGCGTACGAGATCTGGGTCTACTCGCCCCGCGTCGAGGGCGTCCACCTGCGCTTCGGCAAGGTCGCCCGCGGTGGTCTGCGCTGGTCCGACCGTCGCGAGGACTTCCGTACCGAGGTCCTCGGCCTGGTCAAGGCGCAGATGGTGAAGAACACCGTCATCGTGCCGGTCGGCGCCAAGGGCGGCTTCGTGGCCAAGAACCTGCCGGACCCGGCCGTCGACCGCGACGCCTGGCTGGCCGAGGGCATCGCCGCGTACCGCACCTTCATCTCCGCGCTGCTCGACATCACCGACAACCTGGTGGCCGGCGAGGTCGTGCCGCCCGCCGATGTCGTCCGGCACGACGGCGACGACACGTACCTCGTCGTCGCCGCGGACAAGGGCACCGCGACCTTCTCCGACATCGCCAACGAGGTCGCGCAGTCCTACAACTTCTGGCTCGGTGACGCCTTCGCGTCCGGCGGCTCGGCCGGCTACGACCACAAGGGCATGGGCATCACCGCCCGCGGCGCCTGGGAGTCGGTCAAGCGCCACTTCCGGGAGCTGGGGCACGACACCCAGAGCCAGGACTTCACGGTCGTCGGCGTCGGCGACATGTCCGGCGACGTCTTCGGCAACGGCATGCTGCTCTCCGAGCACATCCGTCTCGTCGCGGCCTTCGACCACCGGCACATCTTCATCGACCCGAACCCGGACGCGGCGACCTCGTACGCCGAGCGCCGCCGGCTGTTCGAGCTGCCGCGCTCCTCGTGGGCCGACTACGACAAGGCGCTGCTCTCCACGGGCGGCGGCATCCACCCGCGTACGGCCAAGGCCATCCCGGTCAACGCGCAGATCCGCGCGGCCCTCGGCATCGAGGGGAACGTCACCAAGATGACCCCCGCCGAGCTGATGCAGGCCATCCTCAAGGCCCCCGTCGACCTGCTGTGGAACGGCGGCATCGGTACGTACGTCAAGGCGACCGCCGAGACGCACGCCGACGTCGGCGACAAGGCCAACGACGCCATCCGCGTCAACGGCTCGGACGTACGCGCCAAGGTCATCGGCGAGGGCGGCAACCTCGGCCTGACCCAGCTCGGCCGGATCGAGTTCGCCCGCAGCGGCGCCGGCGGCGACGGCGGCAAGATCAATACCGATGCCATCGACAACAGCGCGGGCGTCGACACCTCCGACCACGAGGTGAACATCAAGATCCTGCTCAACGCGGTGGTCGCGGACGGCGACATGACCGTCAAGCAGCGCAACAAGCTGCTCGCCGCGATGACCGACGAGGTCGGCCACCTGGTGCTGCGCAACAACTACGCGCAGAACGTCGCGCTCGCCAACGGCGCCGCCCAGGCCCCCAGCCTGCTCCACGCCCAGCAGCGCTTCATGCGCCGCCTGACGCGCGACGGACGGCTGGACCGCGCGCTGGAGTTCCTGCCCACCGACCGGCAGATCCGCGAACTGCTCAACGCGGGCAAGGGTCTGACCCAGCCGGAACTGGCCGTCCTGTTCGCCTACACCAAGATCACGGTGGCGGACGAGCTCATCGCCACCGAGCTGCCGGACGACCCGTACCTGCGCCGCCTGCTGCACGCGTACTTCCCGGCCCCCCTGCGCGAGAAGTTCCACGAGCAGATCGAGGCGCACGCGCTGTGCCGGGAGATCATCACGACCCTCCTGGTCAACGACACCGTCAACAGCGGCGGTTCGACCTTCCTGCACCGGCTGCGCGAGGAGACCGGGGCCTCCCTGGAGGAGATCGTCCGCGCACAGCTCGCGGCCCGCGAGATCTTCGGCCTCTCCGACGTCTGGGACGCGGTCGAGGCGCTGGACAACAAGGTCGCCGCCGACGTCCAGACCCGGGTGCGGCTGCACTCGCGGCGCCTGGTCGAGCGCGGCACGCGCTGGCTGCTCAACAACCGGCCGCAGCCGCTCCAGATCACCGAGACCATCGGCTTCTTCGGGGAGCGGGTGTCGCAGGTCTGGGCGGAGCTGCCGAAGCTGCTGCGCGGCCCGGACCTGGAGTGGTACCAGTCGATCATGGACGAGCTCATCGGTGAGGGCGTCCCGGAGGAACTGGCCGCCAAGGTCGCCGGTTTCTCCTCCGCCTTCCCGACGCTCGACATCGTCGCGATCGCGGACCGCACCGGCGCCGCTCCGCTGGACGTCGCCGAGGTGTACTACGACCTCGCCGACCGCCTCGACATCACCCAGCTGATGGACCGGATCATCGAACTGCCGCGGGCCGACCGCTGGCAGTCCATGGCCCGCGCGTCCATCCGCGAGGACCTGTTCGCGGCGCACGCGGCGCTGACCGCGGACGTGCTGTCGGTGGGCAACGGCGACTCGACTCCCGAACAGCGCTTCAAGGCGTGGGAGGAGAAGAACGCGGCGATCATCGGGCGCGCGCGGACGACCCTGGAGGAGATCCGGGGCTCGGACGACTTCGACCTGGCGAACCTGTCGGTGGCGATGCGCACGATGCGCTCGCTGCTGCGCACGCACGCCTGACCCGCTCGGCCTGGGCCCCGGCCCCCGGAACACGTTCCGGGGGCCGGGGCCTTCGGCTTGTGCGGCCGGGTCCGCGGTGAGGGCGTCAGGCCTTGGTGAAGGCCTCGTACGCGTCGCAGACCTCCGCCGAGGGGCCGTCCATGCGCAGGACGCCCGACTCCAGCCAGATCGCCCGGTCGCAGGTCTGGCGGACGGTGCCGATGCCGTGGCTGACGAGGAAGACGGTGCCGGCGTGTTCGCGCAGTTCCTCGATGCGGGCCTGGCTGCGGCGCTGGAAGGCCGCGTCGCCGGTGGCCAGGGCCTCGTCGATCATCAGCACGTCGTGGTCCTTGGCGGCGGCGATGGAGAAGCGCAGCCGGGCGCCCATGCCGGAGGAGTACGTCCGCATGGGCAGGGAGATGAAGTCGCCCTTCTCGTTGATGCCGGAGAAGTCGACGATGCCCTGGTAGCGCTCGCGGATCTGCCGCTTGGACATGCCCATCGCGAGCCCGCCGAGGACGACGTTCCGCTCGCCGGTCAGGTCGTTCATGAGGGCGGCGTTCACGCCCAGGAGGGACGGTCGGCCCTGCGAGTAGATCGCGCCGCGGGCGACCGGCTGGAGGCCGGCGATCGCGGCGAGCAGGGTGGACTTGCCCGAGCCGTTGGAGCCGATGAGGCCGATCGCCTCGCCCTTGTACGCGGTGAAGCTGACGCCCTTGACGGCGTGCACCTCGCGGATGCCGGGGGCGGGTCCGCGCGAGAAGATCCGGCTGAGCGCGGCGGTGGCGCCGCCCTTGCGGGCGCCGGAGCCGTGCACCTTGTAGACGACGTGGACCCCGTCCGCGATGACGGTGGGGGTTCGGGTCGCGGTGTGGGTCGCGGTGCGGGTTGCGGTGTCAGCCACGGCCGTACTCCTCCTCGGCTTTCCAGAAGTAGATGAAGCCGCCGACGCCGGCGAGCAGCGCCCAGCCGATGGCGATCGGCCACACGTGGGCGGGCAGCGACTGGGCGGTGAAGCTGTCGATCAGGGCGAAGCGCATCAGGTCGATGTAGACGGCGGCCGGGTTGGCCTTGAGCGCGAGGGAGACCCACTGCGGCAGGTGGTCCGTCCTGAGCAGCGAGTCGATGGACCACATCACGCCCGAGGAGTACATCCACGTCCGCAGGACGAAGGGCATCAGCTGGCTGACGTCGGGACTCCTGCTGCCGATGCGGGCCATGACGAGGGCGCAGCCGGCGCAGAAGACGGCCGTCAGGAGGAGGGCCGGGACGGCCAGCAGCCAGGACGGGCCGGGCCTCTGGCCGAAGGCCAGGAGCAGGAGGATCAGGGCGGCCATCGAGACGAGCAGCTGCTGGAAGAGCTGGACGACGGTGGAGAGGGGGAGGGCGGCCCGCGGGAAGTGCAGCGCCCGGACCAGGCCGCGGTTGCCGTGGACGGCGCGGGTGGCGGCGTTGACGGAGCTGCCGATGAAGTCCCAGACGAAGACGCCGGTGATCAGGAACGGCACGTAGTCGGGTACGTCGTGGCTGGCCCGCATCACGATGCCGAAGACGAAGTAGTAGACGGCGGCGTTGAGCAGCGGGGTCACCAGATGCCAGACCTGGCCGAGCCGGGCGGTGCTGTACGTGGCGTGCATGCGGGCGGTGGCGTACGCCGTCACGAAGTGGCGGCGGTCCCACAGCTGGGCGAGGTAGTGGGGAAGGGTCGGGCGGGCGCCGCTGACGGTGAGGCCGTGGGCTGCCGCCAGGGTCGCGGGGCTCGGGGGGTGCGGGGTGGGTGTGGTGGTGGCGGTCGCGGTCACGGGAGTCGCTTTCGACGGGGTCAGGGCGTCGCTGGCGACGGAACAGGTCCGTATCGTCGCTACGGTGAGGCTAGGCGGCGTAGCGACGGAACGCAACCGTATCGTCGTGACGTCGGGCGCGGCTATGCTGTGGGCATGACCATGGATCCCGCCGCCTCTGCCGCTCCCGCCCGCCGCGCTCCGGCCGGGGCCGCCGTCCTGCGCGAGGACGTCACCGAGGCGATCCGTGCGGCGGTGCTCGCGGAACTGGCCGCGGTCGGCTTCGCCCGGATGTCCATCGAGGGTGTCGCGCGCCGGGCCGGGGTCGGCAAGACGGCCGTGTACCGGCGGTGGAAGTCGAAGCTGCACCTGGTGCTGGACCTCGTGGGGGCCTTCGCCGCCGACGGGCTGCCGGTGCCGGCGACCGGGTCGCTGTACGGGGACGTACGGGCGCTGCTGGAGGTCATGTCACACGTGCTGCGGCACCCGATCGCCTCGGCGGTGATCCCGGACCTGCTGGTGGAGGCCGCGCGGAATCCCGAGATCGCGCAGGCCGTGCGGGGCGCGGTGCTGGACGGCCAGCGGAGGCTCGCCGAGGGGATCGTTGCGGAGGCCGTTGCGCGGGGCGAGCTGGCGGAGTCCGTGACCGCCGAGCGGGCGCTCGATCTGGCGATCGGGCCGTTGTACTGGCGGCAGGTGGTCGTACGGGACGAGGTGTCCGCGGGCTACCTGGACGAGTTGGCGCGGTCGGTGGTGGCCGGGCTGACCGTCGCCTCCGGCTGACCGGGGGGCCGCGCGCCGCGCCTTCTCCCCGCCCCGCCCTTTCGCCATCCCCCAGACTCCGTCCGGGGGGACCCCCAGCTGGGCTCCGCCCCGGACCCCGCGCCCCAAACCCGCCCGGACTCCGTCCAGGGGTACCCCAGGACTCCGTCCAGGGGTACCCCTGGCGGGGCTGGATGGTGCCGACGGGGATGGGCGTGCACGGCGCGGCCGACCGTCGACGGACGGAGTCCGGCGCAGCGGCGCGAGCCGGGGAGGCCCCCTGGGGCCGAGCCGTGCGAGGGGTGCGTCAAGAGAGGAAGATGTGGCGGACTACGCGTTCCGCCGCGTTGCCGTCGTCGTACGGGCAGAAGCGGGAGCGGAACGCCGTGCGGAGTTGGGTGGAGCGGGAGCCCTGCCAGTGGCCCGTGGAGAAGATGTCGACCAGCTCGTCCTCGGTGCGGGCGATCGCGCCCGGCGGGAACGTCCGCAGGTCGAAGTACGTGCCGCGCGCGGCCTCGTACGCCTCCCAGTCGTCCGCGTGGATGACGATCGGCCGGTCCAGTGCCGCGTAGTCGAACATCAGGGACGAGTAGTCGGTGACGAGCGCGTCGGAGGCGAGGCAGAGTTCCTCCACCGACGGGTACGCCGAGACGTCGATCAGCCGGGGGTGCGGGTCGGGGGACCAGCCGGTGTCCGCGTACGTGAGGTGGCTGCGGGTCAGCAGCGTGAAGCGGGGGCCGAGATCGCGCAGGACGCGCTCGAAGTCCAGCGGGTCGGGCCGGCTGCGCCGGTAGTCGCGGTGGGTCGGGGCGTACAGGATCGCCGTGGAACCGGGCGGGATGCCCAGGCGTTGGCGCAGTTCCAGGACGTCGGACGGGGTGGCCCGGTGGAAGGCGTCGTTGCGCGGGTAGCCGTACTCCAGGGTGGTGTACGAGGACGGGACGGCCTTCTCCCAGACGAGGGTGGAGTGGCGGTTCGCGGAGAGCAGGTAGTCCCACTGGTCGGCGCCGCGCAGCAGGCCGGCGAAGTCGGCGGTCGGGGTGGCGGCCGGGCGGTCCTGGAGGTCGAGGCCGACGCGCTTGAGCGGGGTGCCGTGCTGGGTCTGGACGAGGATCTGGCCGGGCCGCTTGACCAGCGCGCGGTCGAAGTTGACGTTGGTGGTGAGATACGTGGCCCGGGCCAGCGCCGTCCAGTACGCCGCCGATCCCGGGCGCAGGAGGGCCGTCTGCCGCGGGAGGGTGGCGGCGTGCTGCGGGTCGCAGATCCAGGCGGTGCGCATCCCGGGGGCCAGCTCGCGCAGCTTCGCCTCGATCGCCGCCGGGTTGCAGGCGTAACCGCCGTGCCAGTAGGCGGAGAAGACGGCCAGCTCAGGGCGCAGCGGGAGGAGGCGCTGGAGACGGTAGTGCAGGCGGAGCGAGGATTCGCGCAGGCCGCGCCGCAGGGTGGAGGAGCCGCGGCCCGTGGCGAGGGCGGCCGAGCGCACGGCCGACAGCAGCCGGTACGTACGCCGGACACCGAGCCGCATCAGCGTGTGCCGTAGCTGGTCGGTGCGGGTCAGCGACAGCGGCAGCGCGCCGCCGCCGCCCGGCGCCCGGTAGCGGCGCAGCAGGGCGGAGGCGCGGGAGAAGAACTCGGGGCGGCTGGCGCGCGGGAGGCGCCGCGGGTCGGCGTACAGGGCGCAGAAGTGCTCGGCCATCCGCCGGTGCACGGCGGGGCGCCAGCGTTCCAGCTCGGGGCGGCCGGCGAGGTAGGCGAAGAGCCGGTCGTACTGGTCGAAGATGTCGAGGTGGCGGCGGCTGGTGGTGGTCAGGATCGAGCCGGTGCGGCGCTGGCGGTAGTGGACGCAGACCCGGTCCAGGACGGCGACGGACTCGGCGGCCAGCAGGGCCGGGTAGGTCCAGGGGGTGTCCTCGTAGAACCCGGGCGGGAAGGTGAGGCCCTCGCGCTCCACGTACTCGCGGCGGTAGGCCTTGTTCCACACCACCATCAGCATGCCGAGGAGCGCCGGGCGGTCGGCGAGCCGGAAGCTGGCCTGGCCCTCTTCCGACAGACGGTGCGCGAGGCGGTTGCGGACCATTTCGCCGGTCCAGAAGGTGCGCGCGTAGTCGTAGATCAGGACGTCGGGGGAGCCGGTGGCCTTCAGCCGGTCGGTGATGGCCTGGAGGGCGCCCGGCGCGAGCGTGTCGTCGCCGTCGAGGAAGATCAGGTAGTCGCCGGTGGCCCGGGCCAGGCCCTCGTTGCGGGCCGGGCCCAGTCCCAGGTTGTGCGCCAGGTGCACGGCGGTGATCCGGGGGTCACGGGCCGCGTAGTCGTCGATGATCGAACCGCAGGCGTCCGGGGACGCGTCGTCGACCGCGATCAGTTCCAGATCCGGGTGCGACTGGGACAGGACAGAGTCCAGACTCTCCTGGAGGTACGCCTGAACCTTGTACGCGGGCACGATGACGCTGAACCGGGGCACGGCACATCCAGGGGTCGGCGCGGGCATATTGCCCAGGAACCGCGGGCGTGGCGATCGGGTTACGCAGCGTGTGGCATTCGAGTTACGCAGCGTCAACGTCCCACGTCACCCCCTTGATGGGATGGACCGTTTGAGCCTACTTGACCGCGCCCGCCATCACCCCCGTCACGAACTGCCGCTGGAACGCGAAGAAGACGACGAGCGGCACCACCATCGACAGGAAGGCGCCGGGCGCCAGTACGTCGATGTTGTTCCCGAACTGCCGTACCTGCTGCTGGAGTGCCACCGTCACGGGCGGATTCGACGAGTCCGCGAAGACGAGCGCCACCAGCATGTCGTTCCACACCCACAAGAACTGGAAGATGCCGAGAGAGGCGATCGCCGGACCGCCCAGCGGCAGCACCACCCGCCAGAACAGCCGCAGTTCGCCGGCGCCGTCGAGCCGGGCCGCCTCCAGCAGCTCGCGCGGGATCTCCGCGAAGAAGTTGCGCAGCAGGAAGACGGCGAAGGGCAGTCCGAAGGCGACATGGAACAGGACCACGCCCGCCGTCGTCTCGAACAGGCCGATGGTGCCGAAGAGTTCGGACACCGGGATCAGCGCCACCTGTACGGGAACCACCAGCAGACCCACGACGATCAGGAACAGCCAGTCCCGGCCCGGGAACTCCAGCCAGGCGAAGGCGTAACCGGCGAACGCGCCCAGCACGAGCACGAGCAGCGTCGCCGGGACGGCGATCGCCACCGTGTTCAGCAGGGAGCCGGTGATCGTGTCGTTCGCCAGCAGCTGCGAGTAGTTCGACGCCGTCAGCCGGGACGGCGCGGTCAGCACCTGCCACCAGCCGCCCTTGTTCAGGTCGGTGGGGGACAGGAAGGAGGAGAGCAGCAGCCCGAGGGTGGGTACCAGCCAGAACAGCGCCGCCAGCAGCAGGAAGACGCGCAGCGCCCCGCCCGCCACCCGCGCGGCCAGCCGTCCGGACGCACTCCGCGCGGCGCTCATCGGGCCCCCTCCTTCCGCAGCCGGCGGATGTTCACCAGCATCACCGGGACCACCAGCGCCAACAGCACCACCGCGATGGCGCTGCCCAGCCCCGGATCGGCGTCCGTGCCGAAGGAGGTCCGGTACAGCTGGAGGGCGAGGACGTTCGCGTCGTCCTGGACCGCCCCCGGCGCGATCACGAAGACCAGGTCGAAGATCTTCATGACGTTGATGACGAGCGTGACGAGGACGACCGCGAGGACCGGCGTCAGCAGCGGCACGGTGATCCGCCGGAACACCTGCCACTCGCTGGCCCCGTCCACCCGCGCCGCCTCCAGCAGCTCGCGCGGTAGGGCGGCCAGCCCGGCCCCGATCAGCACCATCGCGAAACCGGCCCACATCCATACGTACGCCCCGATCACCGCCGGGGTGACCAGGACCGGGCCGAGCCACTCCACCCCCGCGTACGCCTCGCGGAAGTTCGCGGCGGGCAGCCGCAGCAGTGCCCCGTCGGCCCGCGCGGGCAGGGTGAAGGTGCCGTCGGCGCGGGCGGTCGCCGAGGCCACCACCTTGCCGTCCTTGACCGCCTCGATCCGCATCCCGGCGAAGGCCTGCTCGGTGGCGTCGACCGCGTTGGTGCTGCCGCCCCCGCCCCGGGTGAAGTCCTGCCACACCGTGCCGGTGACCTTGCCGGGCTCGGCGTCGGCCGCCCGCGCGGTACGGGTCCCCTCGGGCAGGGCCTCCGGGGCCACCCCGACCAGCGGGAGCAGCACCGGCGCGCCCGCCCGTACGGGGTCACGCGTCACGAAGGCCCCCGCGTCGGCGGGCTCCAGCGGGGAGTCCCGGCCCGGGCGGGCCTTGGGGAAGGCGGAGGCCTCCGCGAAGGTGTCGTGCACCCCGACCCAGACCGCGTTGGCGACACCCCGGTCGGGATCGTGGTCGTAGACGAGCCGGAAGATGATGCCCGACGCCAGCATCGAGATGGCCATCGGCATGAAGACGAGCAGCTTGAACGCCGTGCCCCAGCGCACCCGTTCGGTGAGCACGGCGAAGATCAGGCCCAGCGCGGTGGCCACGGTGGGCGCCAGCACCACCCACAGGGCCGTGTTCTTCAGGGCCGTGCGGAAGCCGCGGTCGCCGAAGATCTCCTGGTAGTTGCCGGCGCCGACGAAGGAGTCGCCGGAGCGGTCGAAGAAGCTGCGGTAGACCGAGTAGCCGATGGGATGCACGACGAGCGCGCCCAGCAGCACCAGGCACGGGAGGAGGAACGCCGCCGCGACCAGGCGGCGGCGCCGGGCCTCGGCGGAGCGGGCCGTCCTCCCGGCCGGGGCGGCGGCGGCAGCGGATGCGCTCGTGGTGCCGGTGACCTTGGCCGTCACGGGATCAGTTCCCGTAGGCCTTGGCCGCGTCCGCCTCCAGTCTCGCCTGGACGCCCGCCACGTCGGACGGGTTCGCCAGGAAGTCCTGGAGCGCCTTCCATTCGCCCGCGCCCGGAGTCCCGCCGAAGGCGGCCGGAGCCTGGTCCGACATGTCGAAGCGGAAGTCGTCGCCCGCCGCGATCAGCGCCTTCGCGATGTCCCGCTGGATGGCGTTCGGATACGCGGCCGGGTCGACGGCCTTGTTCGGGGAGATGAAACCGCCCTCCCGGGCCTGGATCTCCGCCGCGTCCGGCGAGGCGAGGAACGTCAGCAGCGCCTGCGTGCCCTTCGACGGCTTCAGGGCGACCGCCACGTCGCCGCCCGAGACCACCGGTGCCTTCGCGCCCACCGACGGGAAGGGGAAGACGAGCGCGTCCTCGCCGACCTTCGCCTCGGTCTGCGCGATGTTCACCGCCACGAAGTCGCCCTCGAAGACCATCGCGGCGGCAGGCCGGTCACCACCGGTGAAGGTCTGCGTCACCGACTTCGGGAACTCCGTCGACAGGGCCCCGCTCGGCCCGCCCGCCAGGAAGTCCTTGCGCCCGAACAGCTCGCCCAGCGTGGTCAGCGCCTGCTTGACGCTGTCGTCCGTCCACTTGATCTCGTGCTTCGCCAACTGGTCGTACTTCTCCGGTCCCGCCTGCGAGAGGTACACGTTCTCGAACCAGTCGGTGAGGGTCCAGCCGTCCGCGCCGGCCACCGAGACCGCCGGGGTGCCGGAGGCGGACAGGGTGTCGGCCGCCGTCAGCAACTCCTTCCACGTCGTCGGGGGTTTGACGCCCGCCGCCTCGAAGGCCTTCGCGTTGTACCAGATCAGCGACTTGTTGGCCGCCTTGTAGTACACGCCGTACTGAGTGCCGTCCACCGCGCCCAGCGCCTTCCAGCCGGCCGAGTAGTTCGCGTCGAGCTGCGCCTTCGCCTCCGGCCCCACCGGCTGCGCCCACTTGTTGCGCACCGCCGACACCAGCGCCCCCACCTGCGGGAGCAGCGCCACGTCCGGCGGCTGACCGCCCGCGATCTTGGTGCCGAGGAAGTTGACGATCGGATCCTGGGCCGGGACGAAGGTGACGGTGGCGCCCGTCCGCTTCTCGAACTCCTTGAGGACCTTGGTGAAGTTCGCCTGCTCGGGGCCGGTCCAGACGGCGGCGACCGACAGCTTCTCGCCGGACAACTGCGGTAAGGCCACCGGGGGCCTGGTCGCGGTCCGGTCCGACGGCGGGTCCTTCGGATCCGGGGCACCCCCGCACGCGGTGAGCGCCAGCGCGCCCGCCGCGACCAGGGCTGCCCACGCGCGGGTCCTACGGTCCCTGGAACGGCTCCTCGTACGGTCTTTCGTGCGGTTCGCTCCGTGCTGTCTGTGCATGGTTCGCCCCCGATGGCGGTGTGGCCGTGGTGTGTCCCGTGCCACAAGGTCTACGCCGACCCACGCACCCCCGCAATACCGCCTCGCGGGGGTCAGGGCGCCGGCGGGAAGAGCACCGGGACGGCCGAGACCAGATGGGAGGCCCGGTCGAGGGCGCTGGCCAGGAGCGCGAGGTCGGTGGGACCGTTGCCCAGCTCGCGGACCGGGCGGCGGGCCGGCGGATCGCCCATCCGCTCCCACTCCACCGGGACCACAGTCGGCCTCAGCGTCGCCGTCCGCGGGATGCGGCCCGTGACGCGGCCGCCTTGGAAGGGGATCGCACGTCCGTCGGCGTACCGCAGCAGCCCGCGGCCCGGGCCCGGTTGGTCCGGAGCGCCGAGTTCCACCCGCAGGGTGGCCAGCCGTGCCAGCTCGGTCTCGCAAGTGCGGTCCGGACGGGCGCTGGTGGCGATCAGGTGCACGCCGAGCCGGGTGCCCTCCCGGGCCACCGCCTCCAGCGCCCGGACCACCGAACCGGCCGAGGGACGGCCCGTACTGCCCAGCCCCGGCGCGACCAGCGCGTCGAAATCGTCGACCAGGACCACCAGGCGGGGCAGCGGGCTCGGACCCGCCGCCGGATCCGTACGGGTCGCGGACGCGCGCAGCCGCAGGGTGCCGCTGCGCTGGGGGTCCAGATCACCGCGCAGCTCGCCCTGGGTGGGCCGGCGGGGCGAGACCATCCGGTCCGACAGCTCGCGCCGGGCATGCCACTCGGCGAAGGGCACGCCGTCCAGCAACTCGTGGCGGCGCTTGAGCTCCGCGCCGAGGGCCTGTGCGAACTCCCGCATGCGCAGCGGATCGGAGGCCACCAGATGCGCCGAGACGTGCGGCAGCTCCGTGCACGGCAGCAGGCCGTCCCCGCGCTCGCCGCCGGCCCCGTCGAGCAGGACCAGACCGAGCCGGTCGGGGCGGGCCGCGGCGGACAGGGAGGCGGCGATGGAACGCAGCAGCTCGGTCCGCCCGCTCCCGGCGGGTCCCTCGACGAGGAGGTGCGGACCGTCGTGGACCAGCTCGGCGCCGACCGCCCCGCGCCGACCCGTGCCGAGGACGACCTCGGCGAGGCCGCCGACGCCCTGGCCCTGATCGGTGGCGGCCGCCCAACGGGCCATCAGCGACGCCGGGGTGGCGCGCGCCAGCCCCAGCTCGTCCAGCAGCCGCGAGGTCTGCGGCAGGCTGGCCGCGGCCGGTCGGTACCCGGCCGCCGCGCCCGCCGCGTCCGCCCCGTCGGCGCGCAGCGGGGACAGGGCGCGGGCGAACCGCTCCGCCCAGGCGCCGGAGACGGCGTCGGCGACGGCGGTCGCGCCCGGCTGGACCGGGGCTCCGCCGCTGACCGCGAAGGTCCGTACGGCGGTGGCGACATCGCCGCTCAGCAGGGCCACGGTGGCACAGCCCCGGAAGGCGGGGGTGCTGGCGCAGGCGTCCTCGTACGTCGCGGTCACGGGCGAGGCGGCGGTCGCGGCCGGAGCCTCCGCGAGCGCGAGCACATGGATCCCGGCGGCCGGTCCGTGCGAGGCGAGCCGGCCGGTCAGCTCGCGCAGCGGGCCCGCACCGGGATCGCCGTCCAGGACGACGAGGGTGCGGGTGCCGTCGTACGCGTCCACGGCACGGCGCAGGGCGGCCGGGTCGGCGGCGGCCCAGTGGGTGCCGAGGGGGCTGTCGTCGAGGCGCCGGGTCAGTTCACCGGCCCGGGCGGCGGCCTGATCGCGGTCGTAGGCGAGCAGCAGCCGGCAGTCCTGGCCGTGCGCGGGCCGTACGTGGGGCAGCCAGCCGAGCCAGCCCCAGTCGCGGCGGCGTTCCGGGAGCGGACGGGCCCGGTCGGCCGCGATCAGAACGATCTCCAGCTGCCCCGGGGCGTGCAGCCCGGCGAGCTGGGCGACCACCGAGCGGGCCACCCCGGTCAGCCGGGCCCGCGGCCCGGCGATCCCCAGCGAACCGCTCCGGCGCAGCGCTACGCGGCTGCCCGCGCCGAGACCGACGTCCAGCAGCGCCGGATGTCCGGGCCCGCGCGACCACAGCCGCCCGGTCGGCCCGAGCGCCGCCAGCAGCAGCGCGGCGGGATCGTCGGCGTCGGGAACGGCGGCCACCACGGCCTCCGGCCCGACCGCCACGGCCTCGGCGAACTCCTCCCCGCGCACCCACTTCCGCGCCCAGGCCCCGATCCCCCCTCGCCGCTTCGCTCCGCTGGGTGCGGGGTTGCCCTGCGCCCCGGCCAGGGGGCTCCCGCCGACCGAACCTCCGGGGCGGTACCCCGTACCCGCGCTACCGGCTGCGCCGGCGGGGCGGTGTGCCGGGCTGGGGTTACCGGCTGCGCCGGGCCGGCTTCCGGGGCGGTGCTCCGCGCCGGACGTCGGTGCGGTCGGCCATGCCCCGTGGGGTACGGGGTTTCCGGGGCGGGGCCCGGTGGCGGGACCGTCGGTCGCGCCGGGGTTCCCCTGGTGGGGTACGGGGTTTCCGGGGCGGTGGCCCGTGCCGGGGTTTCCGGGGCGGTGTCCGGGGGTCGGGTTACCGGCTGCGCCGGGGTGCCACTGGTCGGGGGCGGGGTTCCCGGGGTCGGCTGCGCCGGGGGTGTCGGCGGGGTTTCCGGGGCGGAGCCCTGGGGCGGGGGCGGGGGCAGAGCCCCCGTTTCGGGAAGGGGCGGGGTGGGGGAAATGCCCTTGCGGGCCCGAGCCCGGCCCGGTGGCCCGGTCGGCGCCGACGGGCGTACCGCCCCGGGCCGGGGGCCAGGCCGAGCTCGCGTCCGCGTCCCCGCTCGTGCCGGAGCCGGCCCGGGCCCCGTCCGCGTCCGGGCCCGTGTTCCCGCCAGGGGCCGTCGTGCCGTCCGAGGTCGGGCCCGCGTCTGAGGTCCCGCCGGAGCCGACCGCGCCGCCCGGGGTCGAGGCCCAGGCCGTGCTCCCGCCGGAGGCGGCCACGCCGCCCGGGGCCGGGGCCCAGGGCGCGTCCGGGCCGCCCGTGTTCCCGCCGGAGGCTCCGGCGGCGCCCGGGGTCGGGGCCGTGCCGGGGGTCCCGGAGCCGGCCGTGGCGCCCGGGGCCCAGGTCGTGCTCTCGCCGGAGGCGGGCGGCAGGGTCCCCGGGAGCGAGAGGTGGCCCTCCAGGTCCGGGATCACCGGCAGCGGCTCCGTGCCCCCGGCGGCCAGCCGAAGGGTCGATTCGCCGATGCGCAGCAGCGCGCCCGGGGGCAGGGCGATCGGCCGGGGCCCCACGACGGCGCCGTCCAGCGTCGTGCCGTTCGTCGATCCGAGGTCGGCCACCGCCACGCGGCCGTCCGGCATCACGGTCACCGCGCAGTGCAGCCGTGACACGTCGGGGTCGTCCAGCGGGACGTCCGCGTCCGCCGAGCGTCCGATCCGTACCGCGCCGGGGTGCAGCAGGTGCACCCCGCCCGCGTCCGGGCCGGCCACCACGTGCAGCTGCGGCACGTCGAGGCCGTCGTCCGGCAGGGGGTCGGCGTCCGGCACGGGCGTGTGGAGGGCCAGTACGGCGCCGTCCACCAGCGGCGGCTCGCCCAGCGAGGCCCGCTGGAGGTCGAGCCGCTGTGATCCGGCGTACAGCACCACCGTGCCGCCGGTGTCGGGTCCGCCCACGGTCGCCGCGAGTCCGGAGGCCACCGCGGCGAGCGGGGTGCCGACGGGTGCGGTGACGAGCACGTCACAGCTGGCGGGGGCGGTGGCGGCCTGGTGGCCGCTGCGCGACCCGAGGACGGTCAGCCGGATCTGCATCGCCGTCAGCGGTCCCTTCTGCGCGGAGCGCAGTGCACGGTGCGTGCGCCCGGCAGGGGGAACGGCGGGACGTGCCTGCCCTGTTGCCCCCCACCCGGCACGGACGCGTCGTCCGGTCAGGTATGCCGGAAAGCGGGGCTCCCGTCCCCGCGTTCCGTACGAATGCATCCTCGCACCTGTCGCGGACAACACGCCCGGCACCCGCCGACAAGTGATCTTGATCGGTCGCCGCACGGTCCGCTCGCCGTACCTTTACGGACAGAAACCTGAGGGAAATCGCCCCCGGCATACCCCGCAAACCTCACCCTCCGTACATATGTGCGGCAACCAACCTTCGCCGACCTGCGTCCTCCCGGGGGACACCCCCTAGAGTTGGGCCGGAAACCCACACAGCGGAAACCCGCACAGCGGAAACCCGCACAGCGGAAAACCGCAACACCGGCATGAAGAGCACCGGCAGAAGAAGACGACAGCAGGGGAGCGCGAGACGTGCGGCCAGTCGGCAGCAAGTACCTGCTCGAGGAGCCGCTCGGACGCGGCGCCACGGGCACTGTCTGGCGTGCCCGCCAGCGGGAGACCGCCGGCGCGGAGGCAGCCGTCGCCGGGCAGCCCGGCGAGACCGTGGCCATCAAGGTCCTCAAGGAGGAGCTGGCCCAGGACGCGGACATCGTGATGCGCTTCCTGCGCGAGCGCTCGGTCCTGCTGCGCCTGACCCACCCGAACATCGTGCGGACGCGCGACCTCGTCGTCGAGGGCGATCTGCTGGCCCTGGTCATGGACCTGATCGACGGCCCGGACCTGCACAAGTACATCCGCCAGAACGGCCCCTTCAGCCCCGTCGCCGCGAGCCTGCTGACCGCCCAGATCGCGGACGCGCTCGCCGCCAGCCACGCCGACGGCGTGGTCCACCGGGACCTGAAGCCGGCCAACGTGCTGCTCGACGAGCGCAACGGCCAGATGAAGCCGATGCTCACCGACTTCGGCATCGCGCGCCTGGCCGACTCCCCGGGGCTGACCCGCACCCACGAGTTCGTCGGAACTCCCGCCTACGTGGCGCCGGAGTCCGCCGAGGGCCGCCCGCAGACCTCCGCCGTCGACATCTACGGCGCCGGCATCCTGCTCTACGAGCTGGTCACCGGCCGTCCGCCCTTCGCCGGCGGCACCGCGCTCGAAGTGCTCCACCGCCACCTGAGCGAGGACCCGCAGCGGCCCGCGACCCTGCCCGAGCCGCTGTGGACGGTCATCGAGCGCTGTCTGCGCAAGGAGCCGGACGAGCGCCCCAGCGCCGAGAGCCTGGCCCGCGGCCTGCGCGTGGTCGCCTCCGGCATCGGCGTGCACTCCTCGCCCGCCGAGGTGGAGGCCGCGCTCGGCGTCGGCGCGCTGCTCGCCCCCGACCCCTCGCCCGCGCCGGTCCCGGCGACCCCCGCGGGCGCCGGCTCGCCGATGGGCGCGTACGACCCGAACGCCATGACCAGCGTGATGCCGCCGGTCGGCGGGGCCGACGCCACCACCGTGCTGCCGAGCACCCCGGGCCCCGGCCGCGGCCCCGACCCGACCTCGGTCATGCCGCCGGTGCAGCAGCCCGACCAGCCGCACCCGTGGCAGTCGCAGATGCGGGCCGCGCGTGACCGCAACGAGCAGACGCAGATGCACTACCTCGACCCGAGCGAGGACCCGCTGCGCCGCCGCCCGCAGCGCCAGGCACCCCCGCCGCCGCAGCACCAGCCGCAGCAGCCTCCCCAGTACCGCCAGGCTCCGCCATCCCAGCAGTACCAGCAGTCTCAACAGCAGCAGTACGCGCCGCCGCCCCAGCAGCAGCCGCAGCACTACCAGCAGCAACAGCAGCGCCAGCCTCAGCCGTACCAGCAGCCGCAGCCGCCTCAGCACCAGCAACCCCAGTACCGGCAGCCGGCGCCGCCGCCCCAGCAGCAGCCGCCGCAGGGCCCTCCGCCGCGGCAGCGGGCCCCGCGCGAGCCCCGCCGCCGCAGCGCCAACCCGGTCCGGATTCCCGGTCTCGGCTGCCTCAAGGGCTGCCTGGTCATGATCCTGCTGTTCTTCGTGGCGGGCTGGCTGGTCTGGGAGCTCACCCCGCTCCAGGAGTGGGTCGGCACCGGCCGCGGCTGGTGGGACCAGGTCTGGACCTGGGGCTCCGAGGCCGCCGACTGGATCGGCACCATCGGGGAGGCAACCGGAGGTGGCGGCACTCCCTGACGAACCGCCAGGGAGCCTCGCCGCGGCCCACCTAGCGCCGACTTCGTGGATTTGTCGACATCCCGGGCGTGATTTCGCCCGCAGAAGTGAAGGTCGCCGCGATCCGGAGCGCCCAACCCCCATTCGGCCGCGTAGCTTTGGTGCGTACGCCAGCCGCTGAGGGAGCAGTCGTGGCACGGAAGATCGGCAGCCGGTACACCGCGCACCAGATCCTTGGGCGCGGCAGCGCGGGCACGGTGTGGCTGGGCGAGGGGCCGGACGGGCCCGTCGCCGTCAAACTGCTGCGCGAGGACCTCGCGTCCGACCAGGAGCTGGTCGGACGGTTCGTCCAGGAGCGCAGCGCGCTGCTCGGCCTGGAACACCCGCACGTCGTCTCCGTCCGCGACCTCGTCGTGGACGGCAACGACCTGGCCCTCGTCATGGACCTCGTACGCGGTACGGATCTGCGTACGCGCCTCGACCGGGAGCGGCGGCTGGCCCCCGAGGCGGCCGTGGCCATCGTCGCGGACGTCGCCGACGCGCTGGCCGCGGCGCACGCGGCGGGCGTCGTGCACCGTGACGTCAAGCCGGAGAACGTCCTGCTGGACATGCAGGGGCCGCTCGGACCCGGCGGCGCGCACCCCGCGCTGCTGACCGACTTCGGCGTGGCCAAGCTCATCGACTCCCCGCGGCGGGCCTCCGGGGTACGGGCCACGGCGCCGACGACCCGGATCATCGGCACGCCCGACTACCTGGCGCCGGAGATCGTAGAGGGCCTGCCGCCGCGTGCGGCCGTCGACATCTACGCGCTGGCCACGGTCCTGTACGAGCTGCTGGCCGGATTCACCCCCTTCGGTGGGGGGCACCCGGGCGCGGTGCTGCGGCGGCACGTCACCGAGACCGTGGTCCCGCTGCCCGGGATCCCGGACGAACTCTGGCAGCTCATGGTCCAGTGCCTGGCCAAGGCCCCGGCGTCCCGGCTGCGGGCCTCCGAGCTCTCGGCCCGGCTGCGGGACCTGCTGCCCCTGCTGGCCGGCATGCCGCCGCTGGACGTGGACGAGCCGGACGACGCGGAGCCGTTCGCCGAGGTGGAGGCCGAGGAAGCGCCCGCCGCCGATCCGGTGCGGCGGCGGGGCGTGGTCCCGTTGGTACCCGGTTCCGCGACGGACTCCAACCGGGACACCCACACCTCCATGCGGGTGCCGGGGCCGGAGGAGCTGGCGGGCGGGGCGCTGGGCACCGCCCGCGTACCGAGGCCCGTCGGCGGGCACCGGCCGGGGTCCGCACGGCACCGGGCCGAGGTCGCGCGCAAGCGGCGGCTGGTGCTGTCCGCGTCCGCCGTGGCGCTGGTGGCCGCGGTCGGGGTCGGCGGCTGGCTCGCCGTTTCGGGTGACGACCCGGCCCCCAGACCTCCGGCCCAGGACAGCAAACGCTCGGCCCCGGCCCACCCGTAGCCCCGGGTTTCCTGGGGCTCCGCCCCGGACCCCGCGCCTCACACTCGGGCGGGGCTGGATGGGTCAGGGCGGAGCCCGGAACGTGGCCCAGGGTCCGGGGCGTAGCCCCGGGGAACGGTGGAAGGGCGGGTAGGGGACAGCCCCGCAGGGCGCCCGCACCGGCCACTGCCCCACGGGGCTCGCACCGGCCACCGGCCCACAGGGTCCGCATCGGCGCAGCGGCCCCCGGGGTCAGGCCACAAGGTTGGGGTGCCAGCGGCGGGCTACCGCGGGGTGGGCGCGGATCCAGCCCTTGAGTTCGTTGCGGCCGTACTCCGCGTGCAGCGGGTTGGCCGCGTCGTGGGCTATGCCCGGCGCCGAGCGCAGGTACTCCCCGGGGACGGTGTCCACCACCGCGTCCAGCCGGGGGTTGTAGAAGAACGGCACCGAGTACCGCTCCACCGCGCCCGGCGGGCTGACCACCCGGTGGTCCGTGGCCCGCAGGTAGCCCTCCGTCGCGATCTCCAGCAGTTCCCCCAGGTTGACCACGAAGGCCCCCGGCATCGGCGGGATGTCGACGTAGGCGCCGTCCCGGACGACCTGGAGCCCGCCGACCGCGTCCTGGAGGAGCAGGGTCAGGAAGCCGTAGTCCTTGTGCGCGCCGACCCCCTGGTCCGTGCCGGACGGGGCGGATCCGGGGTAGCGGATCAGTTTCGTGTGCAGGTGCGGCCGGTCCGCGAAGGCCGCGTCGAAGAAGTGCGGGGGCGCGCCGATCGAGGCCAGCAGCTCCTGGAGCAGCCGGTGGGCCACCGCCGCCAGCCGTGACTGCCACTCCAGTACGACGTCCCGCAGCTCCGGCAGCGCCGCCGGCCACTGGTTGGGGCCCTCCAGCCACAGGTACGCGGGGTCACCCGGCCGCAGCACCGGCGCCGGCCGCTCCGCGCCGATGTCCAGCTGGTCCCGCCAGTCGGAGGCCCCGCCCGTCAGCTCGTGTCCGATCCGGGTGTAGCCGCGGAAGTGGGGGGAGTTCAGATTGCTCACGGCCAGCCGTTCGGCTTCCGGGAGGGCGAAGAAGGTCCGGGCCAGCTCCAGGATCCGGGCGGTTTCCGCCTCGCTGATCCCGTGCCCGGTCAGGTAGAGGAAGCCGGTGTCCCGGGCGGCGGCGTGCAGCTGCTTCCGGAATTCGTCCCGCTCGGCCGGGTCGTCGGCCCGGGAGAGGTCGATCACGGCCAGGGAGAAAGAGGGGTGCACGGACGGCATGACAGCTCCGTTTCGGATGTCACAGGGTCCTGTGCCCCAGAGATGGCGGGGCGACGGGTGGAGCGGGCCGCCGGCAGGGATGGCGCCGGGGGCCGCGTGGCCGCGCGCAGGACCGAAGTCGGATCGGGGTGGATCAGGCTCGTGCGAGGTCCGGCGGCAGACAGCTCGTCGTGGTGACACGCATGTGATCCACATGGCGGCGCTTCACGAGGAGAACGGTCATACGGTGAGCGTACGCCCGTACCCACCCCTGTCCGTACGGGTCGATCAGGCCTGGCCGGAGAGTGCCGTCCGCGGACCGGCTAGGCTGGACCCGTGGCAGTTGTCGATGTATCCGAAGAGCTGAAGTCCCTCTCGTCGACCATGGGGTCGATCGAGGCCGTCCTGGACCTCGACAAACTGAGGGCAGATATCGCCGTGCTCGAGGAGCAGGCAGCCGCGCCGTCCCTGTGGGACGACCCGGAAGCCGCCCAGAAGATCACGAGCAAGCTTTCGCACCTCCAGGCCGAGGTCCGCAAGACCGAGAACCTGCGTGGGCGCATCGACGACCTCGCGGTGCTGTTCGAGCTCGCCCAGGAAATGGACGACGCGGACACCCTGGCGGAGGCGGAGATCGAGCTGGTCTCCGTGCGCAAGGCGCTGGACGAGATGGAGGTCCGCACCCTGCTCTCCGGCGAGTACGCCGAGCGCGAGGCGCTGGTCAACATCCGGGCCGAGGCCGGCGGCGTCGACGCCTCCGACTTCGCCGAGCGCCTCCAGCGCATGTACCTGCGCTGGGCGGAGCGCCACGGCTACCCGACCGAGGTGTACGAGACCTCGTACGCGGAAGAGGCCGGCATCAAGTCGACCACCTTCGTCGTCAAGGCCCCGTACGCGTACGGCACCCTTTCCGTCGAGCAGGGCACCCACCGGCTCGTCCGGATCTCGCCCTTCGACAACCAGGGCCGCCGCCAGACGTCCTTCGCGGGCGTCGAGGTGCTGCCGGTCGTCGAGTCCAGCGACCACGTCGAGATCGACGAGGGCGAGCTGCGCGTCGACGTGTACCGCGCCTCGGGCCCCGGCGGCCAGGGCGTCAACACGACCGACTCGGCCGTGCGCATCACGCACCTGCCGACCGGCATCGTGGTCTCCTGCCAGAACGAGCGCTCGCAGATCCAGAACAAGGCCAGCGCGATGAACGTGCTCCAGGCCAAGCTGCTGGAGCGGCGCCGCCAGGAGGAGAAGGACAAGATGGACGCCCTCAAGGACGGCGGCAGCTCCTGGGGCAACCAGATGCGGTCCTACGTCCTGCACCCGTACCAGATGGTCAAGGACCTGCGGACGGAGTTCGAGGTCGGCAACCCGCAGGCGGTGCTCGACGGCGAGATCGACGGCTTCCTGGAGGCCGGCATCCGCTGGCGCAAGCAGCAGGAGCAGACCGCGTAACGGCGCGTTCAGCGCTTTTCGAGGATTCGAGGAAGGGCCCGGACACCTGCAGGTGTCCGGGCCCTTCCCCATTTCGTGTGATCTACGTGTGATCGGGACGTGGCGGGCGGCTACGCGGTCTGAGCCACCAGCGCCAGCGCTGCCACCAGCACCACCAGAAGCGCGATGAGTGTCACCGGATTCAGGCCGGAGAAGGGGCCCTCCTGCTGGAGGCGCTGTCTGCTCACCCGGCACACCGGGCAGCGGCCCTGGCTGACGGGCGCGGCGCAGTTCGCGCACACGAGCCGGTCATATGTCATGCGCTACTCCTCTCGTCCCCTCGATCCGCTCGTCGGATACAACGGCAGGGGGACCGAGTCCGTTCCCCTACCACTGTGCCAGCTCCGCCGACATTCGGCGCGCCCCGTCCGGACCATCACGATCGGGCTCCGACGGCACCCGTGGATAAAACGGGCAACTCGTGATGCCGGGTCCACACCTCGCGCCCGTTCGCGTATGGTCACGCACACCTACTCCCGGCGACCGTGGTGCACCCGTGATCCGATTCGACAACGTGTCCAAGTCCTACCCGAAGCAGAACCGCCCCGCACTCAGAGATGTCTCCCTGGACATCGCGAAGGGCGAGTTCGTCTTCCTGGTCGGCTCCTCCGGCTCCGGCAAGTCCACCTTCCTGCGGCTGGTGCTGCGCGAGGAACGGGCGAGCCACGGCCAGGTGCACGTCCTGGGCAAGGATCTCGCCAAGCTCTCCAACTGGAAGGTCCCGCACATGCGGCGCCAGCTGGGGACCGTCTTCCAGGACTTCCGCCTCCTCCCCAACAAGACGGTCGCCGAGAACGTCGCCTTCGCGCAGGAGGTCATCGGCAAGCCGCGCGGCGAGATCCGCAAGGCCGTCCCCCAGGTGCTGGAGCTGGTGGGACTCGGCGGCAAGGAGGGGCGGATGCCGGGCGAGCTGTCCGGCGGCGAGCAGCAGCGCGTGGCCATCGCCCGCGCCTTCGTCAACCGCCCCGCCCTGCTGATCGCGGACGAGCCGACGGGAAACCTCGACCCGCAGACCTCCGTGGGGATCATGAAGCTGCTGGACCGGATCAACCGGACCGGCACCACGGTCATCATGGCGACGCACGACCAGCAGATCGTGGACCAGATGCGCAAGCGCGTCATCGAACTCGAACAGGGCCGACTCGTACGCGACCAGTCGCGCGGCGTCTACGGCTACCAGCACTGAAAGGTCCCCAGACGCATGCGCGCCCAGTTCGTCATGTCGGAGATCGGCGTCGGCCTCCGCCGCAATCTCACCATGACCTTCGCGGTCATCATCTCGGTGGCTCTGTCGCTGGCCCTGTTCGGCGGCTCCCTGCTCATGCGCGACCAGGTGAGCGCGATGAAGGGGTACTGGTACGACAAGGTCAACGTCACGGTCTACCTCTGCACCAAGAACGACGCCCTGGAAGCCGCCGGGAGTCCCGCCGCGGGTGCGGCGGCGTCCGGAGCGGCCGAAACGGTCGGTGACGCCAAACCCTGCGCCAAGGGGGCGGTGACCCCCGAGCAGAAGCAGGGGATCGAGACCGAGCTCAAGAAGATGGACCTCGTCCAGACCGTCATGTACGAGTCCTCGGACGAGGCCTACAAGCACTACAAGGAGCGCTTCGGCCACACGGCGCTGGCCTCGGTCGTCACCCCGGACCAGATGCCCGACTCCTTCCGGGTCAAGCTGAAGAACCCGGAGAAGTACGAGGTCATCACCTCCGCCTTCACCGGCCGGGACGGGGTCCAGTCGGTGGCCGACCAGAGCAGCGAGCTGGACAACCTCTTCCAGCTGCTCGGCACGCTCAACTGGGCGGCGCTCGGCATCATGCTGATCATGCTGATCGTGGCGCTGCTGCTGATCGTCAACACCGTGCGCGTCTCGGCGTTCAGCCGTCGGCGCGAGACCGGCATCATGCGGCTGGTGGGCGCCTCCAGCTTCTACATCCAGGTGCCGTTCATCATGGAGGCCGCCGTCGCGGGCCTCATCGGCGCCGTCTTCGCCTGCGGCATGCTGGGCGCCGGCCAGTACTTCGTGATCGACCACGGTGTCGCGCTCCGCGACAAGCTGGAGCTGATCAACTTCATCGGCTGGGACGCCGTCCTCACCAAGCTGCCGCTGGTGTTGGTCATCGGCCTGCTGATGCCCTCCCTGGCCGCCTTCGTCGCGTTGCGCAAGTACCTGAAGGTGTGACGAGCGCCCCGCGTGCGGTCCGGTCAACCTCCCGTACCGCAGTGGGGCTTGTCCTAGACTCGGCGCCATGCCGGGTATGCCCGCCCTCCGTCTCCGGCCCCGCGACCTGCGTCGCGGGGCCGTTTTGACGTTGCTCTTCCTCGCCTCCGTCGCCGCCGCCGCGGGCACCGGCTGCTGGGACGTCGAGGCCCCCCGCGCGACCGGCACCGCGGCGGCCGGCTCCGCGCCCGCCGCGGCCCCGGAGGCCCCCCGCGCGAGCGGCACCGCGGACCGGGAGGCCGTCGCCCGCGCCGTCGCCGAGGCCGTCGCCGACGGGAAGTCGGGCAAGAAGGCCGCCCAGGACGTGGTCAGCCGCAGCGGCGACCGCTGGGGCACGGTCTACGACCGGGGCGAGTACGCCGCCTTCGCCGAGGACCTCGACGGCCGCTGGACCGGGGTCGGGCTCTGGGCCGGGCGGGACCGCGACGGCCGGATCCAGGTCGACAGGGTCCAGCCGGACAGCCCCGCCGCCCGGGCCGGCTTACGCGCCGGGGACCGGCTGCTGAGCGTCAACGGGCACACCGTCACGGGCCTCGCGGTGACCGATGTCGTGGCGCTGCTGCGCGGCGACGCCGGCACCCCCGTCGTGCTGGGCCTCAGCCGCGGCGGCGCCGACCTCACCGAGACCCTCCGCCGCGAGCGCCTGCGCGCCGAGCCGGTGACCGTACGCAGGCTCCCGGACGGGATCACCGTCATCAAGGTCGCCTCCTTCACCCGGGGCTCGGGGGAGCGGGTACGGGCGGCCGTCCGCGCCGCGCCGCCCGGCGCCGGGGTCATGCTGGACCTGCGCGGCAACCCGGGCGGGCTGGTCACCGAGGCGGTGACGGCGGCCTCCGCGTTCCTGGACGGCGGTCTCGTGGCGACGTACGACGTACGGGGCTCCGAGCGCGCCCTGTACGCCGCCCCGGGCGGGGACACTCACCGCCCGCTGGTCGCCCTGGTCGACGGCGGCACGATGAGCGCGGCCGAGCTGGTCACGGGCGCCCTCCAGGACCGCGGCCGCGCGGTGACGGTGGGCAGCCGCACCTTCGGCAAGGGCTCGGTGCAGATGCCCACGGAGCTGCCGGACGGCTCGGTGGCCGAGCTGACGGTGGGCACGTACCGCACACCGGCGGGCCGCAGCCTCGACGGCGGGGGCATCACCCCCGACCTGGCGGCGGGCGAGGGCGCCGAGGAAAGGGCCCGCGCGGTATTGGGTGGCCGCGGGGTGGGTCCGTAGTGCGAAAATGACAGCACTATGGCTAAGGAAACAGGGCGCAAGCTGATCGCCCAGAACAAGAAGGCGCGGCACGACTACACGATCATCGACACCTACGAGTGCGGTCTCGTGCTCACCGGTACCGAGGTCAAGTCCCTGCGCCAGGGCCGGGCCTCCCTGGTGGACGGCTTCGTGACCATGGAGGGCAACGAGGCCTGGCTCTACAACGTCCACGTGCCGGAGTACAGCCAGGGCACCTGGACCAACCACAGCGCCCGGCGCAAGCGCAAGCTCCTCATGCACCGGGAGGAGATCGACAAGCTGGACTCGAAGGCGCAGGAGTCGGGTCACACGATCGTGCCCCTGTCGCTGTACTTCAAGGACGGCCGGTGCAAGGTCGAGATCGCGCTGGCGAAGGGCAAGAAGGAGTACGACAAGCGGCAGACGCTGCGCGAGAAGCAGGACACCCGCGAGACGAACCGGGCGATCGCGGCCGTACGCCGCAAGCAGCGGGGTACGGTTTAACCTCCTGGCACGTGGAGGCCTACTTCGCGTACCATGGTGCGAGCACCCCCCCTCGTGGGGGGAGCGGCTTGTGCAGGACTTAATTCAATAGCGTGAAACATGGGGATGATCGGTTTCGACAGCGGATGTCGATGCAGGGGAAGCGAGCCGAGGAAGCGGCAATGATCTCGTTAACCATATGTCGCAAACAATAATCGCCAACTCCAAGAGCGATAACTCCCGCTTCACCCTCGCTGCCTAATAACAGTGAGCTGAAGCCTCTGTGAGGAGCGTCAGCCCGGAAGTGGTCCCGGTCCGGATCCTGGCGTCAATTAGGGATCTAAACCTCTAGCCCCGGTCACGGGGGTTTGAGGGAAATCAAACAGTGACTGAGCCCGTCGGAGACTTGTCCGTGTGATCTCCGGGGCCGAGAAAAGCGCAGCGGAATGCGCTCGGAGAAGCCCTGCTTCTGCACCGTTGGACGCGGGTTCGATTCCCGCCATCTCCACCACCCCATGTGAGGCAAAGGCCCCGCAGCCTGTCGGCTGCGGGGCCTTTGTCATGCGCTGCCTGCCGCTGTCAGCAGAACGGCACCTTGTTGAGGTTCAGGGCGTAGCGGGCGGAGATCCAGCCGCGGCCGTCGGCCAGCTTGTACCAAATCGAATTGCCTTGGACGTTCTGGCCGTTCACCTTGCACTGGAGGGCGACCACCGAGTTGCTCTTGGCCTTGCCCGTCACGGCGTACTGCGTGCCGGGGCCGGAGCGGATGCCGAGAGCCTTGCTGCCGGACTTGACGATGCGCGCCTTCGGGGCGTGCTTGTCGTTGTGGTGGGCGCCGCACTTCTTGCAGACGCCGGGCTTGCCCTTGTCGCCCTTCGGTCCCTGCGGTCCGGCGGGGCCCTGCGGGCCGGTGGGGCCCTGGGGTCCCTGCGGTCCGGGAGGACCGCCCGAGGGTCCGGTCGGTCCCTGCGGGCCGGTGGGGCCCTGGGGTCCGGCGGGGCCGCCGGAAGGTCCGGTGGGTCCCTGCGGTCCGGCCGGTCCCGAGGGTCCGGCGGGACCGGAAGCTCCCGTGGCTCCCTGCGGGCCGGTGGGGCCCTGGGGACCCTGGGGTCCGGCAGGTCCGCCCGAGGGGCCGGTGGGGCCCTGGGGTCCGGCCGGTCCCGAGGGTCCGGCGGGGCCGGAAGCTCCGGAGGGGCCCTGAGGTCCGGCGGGCCCCTGGGGGCCCTGGGGTCCCTGCGGTCCGGCGGGTCCGCCCGAGGGGCCGGTGGGGCCCTGGGGTCCGGCCGGTCCGGCCGGTCCGGAAGCTCCGGAGGGGCCCTGAGGTCCGGCGGGGCCTTGCGGTCCCTGGGGCCCCTGAGGTCCCTGGGGTCCGGTGTCGCCGCGGTCGCCCTTCTCCCCGCGGTCGCCCTGGTCGCCGCGCTCGCCCTTCTCCCCGCGGTCGCCCTTGTCACCCTTGGGGCCGGGGCGTCCCGGCTTGCCGTGGTGGCCGGGCCTGCCGGGCTGGCCGTCGTGACCGTGGTGGCCGTCGTCGCCCGGGTCGCCCTTGGCGCCCTTCGGGCCGGTCACCGTGGTGGCGACCGCGAACAGGACGGGTTCGTCGGTGCCCGTCGCCCACTCGCCGCCGTCCAGCGTGGTGCCTTCGGGGGCCTTGGGGTCCACCCGTACGGCGACTGCCAGCCGCGTCCGGGTGTTCGCCGGGAAGGTGAAGCCGGCTCGGGTCCCGGCGTTGCAGGTCAGCAGGCGGGCGTTCGCCGAGCGGGTGCACGGGGTGGCGGCCCGCTTGCCGTCCCAGTAGAAGCGGGCCTCCGGGAAGGTCGTCCGCTCCGGAGCGGTGATCCGGAACGTGCTGCTGACGGCCGGAGCGGCTCCGTTGGACGCCGCGATGATGATGCGGCCCGAATTGCCGGGGGCGATCGAGGGAACGTACGGCTGGGAGAACCGGATCGTCGACGAGTCGGCGAGAGCCGGTACGGCCGGTACCAGACAACTCGCGGTGACGGCGGCGACGATCAGGGCCGAGGGCGCGAAGCGTGAAGCAGGCAAGGGGTGTTCCTCCGCAAAGGGAAGGGCGCTGGGGAAGACACCCATAGTTATTGCGGATCATCAGCCGCAGCGGTGGTTACCACGCGGGTGTCATCACCCGCCCGCCGCATGAATCGGCTCGTCGCGGGGGTCAGGAGCAGTGCGAGGAGCGCGGCCGCGGCGGGCACGGCGTACGCCGTCGTGGTGCCGAGGTGGTCGACGGTGAGGCCCGCGGTCGCCGAGCCGGCCGCGATGCCCGCCAGGATGGCGGTGACGGCGACGGTCATGCCCTCGTTGATCCGGCTCTGCGGGGTGGCGCGATGGACGAGGGCCATCGCGGTGACCATCACCGGGGCCGTGGCTATGCCCGCCAGCAGCAGCGCACCGGCCAGCAGGGCCAGGGAGCCGGTGGTCGCGGCGGCCCAGGGCAGCAGCATCGCGGCGGACAGGGCGAGCAGGCAGGCCGGCAGGCCGCGGGGGCGGCGGGTTCCGTAGAACAGGCCGGCGGCGCAGGAGCCCGCCGCCTGGAGGGCGAGGACCGGTCCGACGGCGGCGCCGAGGCCCTGGGCGCCGAGGTGCGCGATCGAGGTGACTTCCATGGAGCCGAAGACCATGCCGGTGGCGAGGAACAGGGCGAGCAGCGGGAGCAGTCCGCGCGCCGGCGAGGGCCCGCGGACGGTCGGTGCTCCGGCAGCGGGGGGCTGCGTGGACCGGTGCGCGGTGAAGACCAGCATGCCGGTGAGGAGCAGGGCGGCGCCGGTGAGGGTGCCCGCCTCCGGGAACAGCGCGGTGCAGAGGAAGGCCGCGGCCACGGGGCCGAGCATGAAGCACAGTTCGTCGGCGGCCTGTTCGAAGGACATCGCCGTGTGGTGCCGGGCGGGAGGCAGGAGGTGGGTCCAGCGGGCGCGGGACATGCCGCCGATGTTGGGGGTGGTGGCGGTCGCGGCGTAGGAGGCGAAGAGGGTCCAGGCGGGGGCCTCGGTGCGGACGCACACGATCAGGCAGAGCGATCCGAGGACGGCGATCACGGTGGCCGGTACGGCGATCCGGGCCTGGCCGTGGCGGTCGACCAGCCGGGCCGTCCACGGCGCGACGAGGGCGGTGGCGGCCAGGCCGGTCGCGGTGACGGCGCCGGCGAGGGCGTACGAGCCGCGCTGCCCCGCGATCATCAGGACCGCGCTGACGCCGAACATGCCCATGGGGAGGCGGGCGATGAGGTTCCCGGCGGTGAAGCCGCGGGCGCCGGGGACGGCGAACAGGCTCCGGTACGGGCCCGGCGGGCGGGTCCGCGCGCGGGCGGGGGAGGGGGTGGCCAGGACCAGGGTGTTGCCGGTCACGGCCATGAGCGGGGTTGTCTGCGGCATGACACGAGCCTGCGGCCAGGACCGTGCGACGGTCCAACACCTGTTCCGGGGCCATTCACGCCATTCGGTTGTTAATCTCCGGGGATGACCTCCCCCGATGTGGATCCCCGGCTGCTGCGCGGCTTCCTCGCCGTGGCCGAGGAACTGCACTTCTCCCGCGCCGCCGCCCGGCTCTACGTCGCCCAGCAGGCCCTCAGCAGGGACGTGCGGCGCCTCGAACAGACCCTGGGCACCGGGCTGTTCGTACGGACCACCCGCGCGGTCGAGCTGACCGCCGAAGGGGAGCGGCTGCTGCCCTACGCCCGCGAGGTGCTGCGCGCGCACGAGGAACTGGCAGCCGCCTTCGCCGGGCCGCCCCGGGCGCTGCTCGTCGACGTCAACACCGACGGACCCGGAACCGGGCGGCGCGTACTGGAGCGGGCCCGTGAACTCGCCCCCCGCCTCGAACTGATGGCCCGCTTCGAGAGCGGACTGACCCACGCCGCCGCCGAGATCGCCGCCGGGAGGCTCGACGTCTCCTTCGGCTACGCGGCCGGGCTGGACCCCGCGCTGCGGGCGCGCCTGGAGCAGCGGCCCGTACGGTACGAGCCGCTCGCCGTGCTGCTGCCCGAGGGGCATCGGCTGGCCGCGCGGGACCACGTGGAGCTGGCCGAGCTGGCCGGGGAGAGGGTGTACGCCGGGGCCGGGAACCCGCGGACCGCGGAGTGGACCGGGCTGGCCCGCGAACTGTTCCGCGGGCGGGGGATCGCGCTGGCGCCGCCCGCGCCGGTGGCGGTCGGCAAGGAGGAATTCGGGCGGGTGATGGCCAAGACCCGCAACCCGGTGCTGGTGACCGTTGACTTCGCCGACATGCCGGGATCCGTGAAGCGGCCCCTGGTCGCCCCCGTACCGCTCTCACCGCTCGCCATGGTGTGGCGCAAGGGCTTCCACCACCCCGGCCTGGACGCCCTCGCCCGGGCGGCCGCCGAGCTCCAGGGCAGCCGCGGATGGCTGGAAGTTCCCCCGGGCAGCTGGCTCCCGGCAGCGCTCACACCGGTGCCGGGCGGCGGGTGAGTGCAAGGTATCTTGCCGGTCACGCGCCGGGGACCGGGGCTGAAACGCGCCGTTCCTAGGGTCTGCCCAAGGATGCGACAGCCTGTGGAGGCGTGTGATGACCGGTACGACCGCACCGCGCAAGGGGGGCCGCTGGATCGAGCGGTGGGATCCCGAGGACGAGACGTTCTGGAGGGAGTCGGGCGAGAAGACCGCCCGGCGCAACCTGCTCTACTCCATCCTCTCCGAGCACATCGGCTTCTCCATCTGGTCGCTGTGGTCCGTGATGGTGCTCTTCATGGGCCCCCAGTACGGCATCGACCCGGCCGGGAAGTTCTTCCTGATCGCGACCGCCACCTGCGTCGGAGCCCTGGTGCGGGTGCCCTACACCTTCGCCGTCGCCCGCTTCGGCGGGCGCAACTGGACCGTCGTCAGCGCCCTGCTCCTGCTCGCGCCGACGGTGGCCGCGCTGCTGGTCATGGAGCCCGGCACCTCGTACGGGACCTTCCTCGCCGTGGCCGCGCTGACCGGGGTCGGCGGCGGCAACTTCGCCTCCTCGATGACGAACATCAACGCCTTCTTCCCGCTGCGCAAGAAGGGCTGGGCCCTCGGACTCAACGCGGGCGGCGGCAACATCGGCGTACCGGTGGTGCAGCTCGTCGCGCTGCTGGTCATCGCGACCGCCGGCGCCGGACACCCCAGGCTGCTGCTCGCCGCGTACCTGCCGCTGATCGTGGCCGCCGCCGTACTGGCCTTCGTACGCATGGACAACCTGGCGCCCGTACGCAACGACACGGGTGCGGTGCGCGAGGCGGTGCGCGACGCGCACACCTGGATCATGTCGTTCCTCTACATCGGCACCTTCGGGTCCTTCATCGGCTACAGCTTCGCCTTCGGGCTGGTGCTCCAGACGCAGTTCGGCCGCACCCCGCTCCAGGCGGCCTCGCTGACCTTCATCGGACCGCTGCTGGGCTCGCTGGTCCGGCCCGTGGGCGGCGCACTGGCCGACCGCTTCGGCGGGGCGCGGATCACGCTCGCCACCTTCCTGGCGATGGCCGCCGCGACCGGCGTCGTCATCCTCGCCTCGGTGCGGGAATCGCTGCCGGTGTTCCTGATCGGATTCGTGGCGCTATTCGCGCTGACCGGGCTCGGCAACGGCTCGACGTACAAGATGATCCCCGGGATCTTCCAGGCCAAGGCACTGGCGCGGGGCATGAGCGGCGAGGACGCCGCCGCGTACGGGCGACGGCTCTCCGGGGCCTCGATGGGGCTGATCGGAGCCGTGGGCGCGCTCGGCGGGCTCGGCATCAACCTGGTGTTCCGCGAGGCGTTCGCGTCCTCCGGATCCGGGACGGCCGCCTTCGTCACCTTCCTCGCCTTCTACGCCGTGTGCTGCGTCGTCACCTGGGCGGTATACCTTCGCCGGCCCGCCCCGGCGCCGGCCCCCGCCGCCGGGACTGCGGCGAAACCGCAGCTCACGTCCGTGTGACGGCGCCTGCGCCGAGGGTGCTTTACGCCGCCGAAATACGGTGGAACCGAGCCTGACACGACGGGTTGGCAGGCTCGGTCACCCCCGACGAGACACCCATCCCCACTGGGCAAGGCAGCCAAGGCAGGTCACCACGATGGACGACGCTACGCAAACCGGACCGCTGGCCGGGTTCACCGTCGGAGTCACGGCCGCCCGGCGGGCCGACGAGCTCATCGCCCTGCTGCGGCGGCGCGGGGCGGCCGTGATGCACGCGCCCGCCCTGCGGATCGTCCCCCTGGCCGACGACAGCGAACTGCTGTCCGCCACCAAGGAACTGATCGACTGCGCCCCGGACGCGGTCGTCGCGACCACCGCGATCGGCTTCCGCGGGTGGATCGAGGCCGCCGACGGCTGGGGCGTCGGCGAGAAGCTCCTCGCCCGGCTGCGCGCCACCGAGCTGCTGGCACGGGGACCGAAGGTCAAGGGTGCCGTACGGGCCGCCGGGCTGGTGGAGACGTGGTCCCCGCAGTCCGAGTCGCTCGCCGAGGTACTGGACCGGCTGCTGGCCGACGGGGTCGCCGGGCGGCGCATCGCGCTCCAGCTGCACGGGGAACCGCTGCCCGGCTTCGTCGAAGCCCTGCGCGCGGGCGGCGCCGAGGTGGTGCCCGTGCCGGTGTACCGGTGGATGCCGCCGGAGGACCTCGCCCCGCTGGACCGGCTGCTGGACGCGGTGGCCGTCGGCTCGGTGGACGCCGTCAGCTTCACCTCGGCCCCGGCGGCGGCCTCAATGCTGTCCCGGGCGGGGGAGCGGGGGCTGCGGGAGGCCGTACTGGAGGCGCTGCGCGGGCGGGTGTTGTCCGCGTGCGTCGGGCCGGTGACCGCGCTGCCGCTCCAGGCGGAAGGGGTGGCCACCGTACAGCCGGAGCGGTTCCGGCTCGGGCCGCTGGTCCAGCTGCTCTGCCAGGAGCTGCCGGGCCGGGCCAGGGTCCTGCCGGTGGCGGGACACCGCCTGGAGGTACGGGGGCACGCGGTGCTCGTGGACCGCGAGCTGCGGCCCGTGCCGCCCGCCGGGATGGCCCTGCTGGAGGCGCTGGCCCGGCGCCCCGGGTGGGTGGTGTCCCGGGCGGAGCTGCTGCGGGCCCTGCCGGGGGCCGGGCGCGACGAACACGCCGTGGAGACGGCGATGGCCCGGCTGCGGGCGGCCCTGGGGATCCCGATGCTGATCCAGACGGTGGTCAAGCGCGGATACCGCCTCTCGGTGGACGCGCGGGGAGAGGGCTGGGTCGGACACCCCGCGTCCTAGTGCACAGGGGCGAGGTGCTTAACCTGATCATGTGATCATCGACGGGGTGGAGATGAGGGGCGTCGCGCTCGACGACGCCGCCGCGCTGGCCGACGTACTGGCCCGCAACCGGGCGTACATGGCGCCCTTCGAACCGCGGCGGCCCGACGCCTTCTACACCGAGGCCGCGCAGCGCGCCCGCATCGAGGAGCTGCTCGCCGACCGGGACGCGGGGCGGGCCGCGCCCTACGTCCTGGTCGAGGCGGACGGCGGGCCGCCGGTCGGCAGCATCAACCTCGTCAGCATCGTGCGCGGAGCGCTGTGCGGCGGCGCCGTCGGCTACTGGGTCGACCGGGCCTGGCACGGCAAGGGGCTGGCCACCGCCGCCCTGGAGGAGGTCTGCCGCAGCGCCCGCGACGAACTCGGCCTGCACCGCGTCGAGGCCGGCACCCTCGTCGACAACACGGCCTCGCAGCGCGTCCTGGCCAAGGCCGGCTTCCAGCAGTACGGGCTCGCCCCCCGCTACCTCCACATCAACGGCGCCTGGCGCGACCACCGCCTCTTCCAGCGGCTGCTGCACGACGATCCGCCCACGCCCTAGTCGGCTGTCACGCGCCCCCCTCGCGGGGGCTTCCGCATCGCCCCCGCCGACGGCACTCTGGGGAGGCTTCCCACGGCGAACGAGGCGGTGACGGGCATGTGGTTCGACTCCGGGCGGGTCTGTCTGGACCTGCTGGCCACCTTCACACCCCACGGGGACGGTGAGGGCATCCCGGACGGCGACGAGCTGCGGCTGTGGCTCGTCGGGGCCGGGCTGGTGCCCGACCGGACCCCGCTCGGGCGGCTCGGACCCGACTGGGTGGCGGCGTTCCGCGGCCTGCGCGGCGATGTGGACACCCTCGTACGGGCGGAACTGGCCGCGGCCGGGGCCGACGAGGGCGCGCTCGCCCGGGTCAACGCGGCGGCCGCCGGTCCGCCTCCGGGACTGTGTGCCGTACGGGACCGGGACGGCCACCTCGTACGGGAACTGCGCGGCGGCGTCGAGTGCGCCGGACTGCTGGCCGCCGTCGCCCGCGACGCCGTGGAACTGCTCACCGACCCCGGCGAGCTGGTGCTGCTGCGGTCCTGCGAGGGCGACGGCTGCTCCCGGATCTACCTCGACACCTCACGCGGGCACCGGCGCCGCTGGTGCTCCAGCGAGCTGTGCGGCAACCGCGAACGGGTCGCCCGCCACCGGCGCCGGGTGCGCACGCCCGTGCCCTGTCCGGGCGAGGCGCACGAACCGGCGTAGCCCGGAGCGGGGTCGGCGCGGGCGGGGTGCGGCGTATCGGGTGGTAACCCCGCGAAACGTCCGCAGCGCGGAACCGGCGTGCGGACAGGCCCTGAATTCGCGTACGGTTGACGGTCGCCCATGCACATCAGAAGGGGGCCTTGGTGGCCGCGCAGAATGCCGCTGTCGACAGCACGGCGGATTCCGTCCGCGATCGGGAGATCGCGGTCGAGCAGACGCATCTCGACCACGTGTACCGACGCCTTGAGGAGAAGATCGACGAGGCGGAATTCCTGATGAACGACGCCGCCAAGCGGGGCCAGGTCGGCACGCCCGGCGCCCTCGCCGAGCGCGACGCGCAGGTCTTCCGCGCCGGGATCCACCTCAACCGCCTGAACAACGAATTCGAGGACTTCCTCTTCGGCCGCGTCGACCTCGTCCTCGGCAAGGACGGCGAGCGCGGCCCCGACGGCGCGTACACCTCCGTCGAACCCGCCGACGACGCGATCCGCCCCGACCTGACCGCCGAGATCGCCGAGACCCTGCACATCGGGCGCATCGGCGTGCTCGACACGGACTACAGCCCGCTCGTCATCGACTGGCGCGCCCCCGCGGCCGCGCCGTTCTACCGCTCCACCCCCAAGGATCCCGGCCGCGTCGTCCGGCGCCGCGTGATCCGCTCCAAGGGGCGCAAGGTGCTCGGTGTCGAGGACGACCTGATGCGCCCCGAGGTCGCCGCGACCCTGAACGGCGAGGAGCTGCCCGTCATCGGCGACGGCGCCCTGATGGCCGCCCTCGGGCGGGCCCGTACGCACTCCATGCGGGACATCGTCTCCTCCATCCAGGCCGAGCAGGACCTGGTCATCCGGGCCCCCGCCGCGTCCGTCGCCGAGGTGGCCGGCGGACCGGGCACCGGCAAGACCGCCGTGGCCCTGCACCGGGCCGCCTACCTGCTCTACCAGGACCGCCGGCGCTACTCCGGCGGCATCCTGATCGTCTCCCCGACCCCGCTGCTCGTCGCGTACACCGAAGGCGTCCTGCCCTCCCTCGGCGAGGAGGGCCAGGTCGCCATCCGGGCACTCGGCTCGCTCGTCGACGGGGCCGAGGCGACCACGTACGACGACCCGGCCGTGGCCCGGATCAAGGGCTCCTCCCGGATGCTCAAGGTGCTCCGCAAGGCCGTACGTGGCGCCCTGGAGCTCGGCGGCGCCAACGGCAGCGCTCCGGAGAGCCTGCGCGTGGTCGCCTTCGGGCGGCGCCAGGAGCTGGAGGCCGCGGAACTCAACCGGATCCGGCAGAACGTGCTCAGCGGCACGGCGCCGGTGAACCTGCTGCGCCCGCGCGCCCGCAAGCTGCTCCTGGACGCCCTCTACGCGAGGTCCGGCGGGCAGGGCCGGCACAGCGACCCGGAACTGGCCGCCGAACTGCGCTCCGCCTTCGACGAGGACATCTCCACCGAGGACGCCTTCATCGGCTTCCTGGGCGCCTGGTGGCCCGAGCTGACCCCGCGCGGGGTGCTGGCGACGATGGCGGACGAGCGCAAGCTCGGCCGCTGGGCGCGCCGGGACCTGAACCCGCGCGAGATCCGCCAGCTGGCCCGCTCCCTGCGCCGCCTGGGCCCGGACGGCAAGGGCCCCCTGTCGGTGCACGACGTGGCCCTGCTGGACGAGCTCCAGCAGCTCCTCGGCGCGCCCGCGCGGCCCAGGCGCCGACGGGAGATGGACCCGCTCGACCAGCTCAGCGGGCTGGAGGAGCTGATGCCGGTCCGCGAGGAGACCCAGTGGGAGCGGGCCGAGCGGATCGCGGCCGAGCGCACCGAGTACGCGCACGTCATCGTGGACGAGGCCCAGGACCTGACGCCGATGCAGTGGCGGATGGTGGGCCGCCGGGGCCGGATGGGCACCTGGACGGTGGTCGGCGACCCGGCGCAGTCCTCCTGGACCGACCCCGAGGAGGCGGCCGCCGCCCGCGACGAGGCGCTGGGGAGCCGGCCGCGCAGGCGGTTCACCCTGACCGTGAACTACCGCAACCCGGCCGAGGTCGCCGAGGTGGCCTCCCGGGTGCTGCGCCTGGCGATGCCGGGCATGGAGCCGCCGACGGCGGTGCGCTCCACGGGCCTGGAGCCCCGTTTCACGGCCGCCGCGGGTGATCTGGGCGCGGCCGTGCGCGAGGAGACCCGCAGGCTGCTGGAGCAGGTGGACGGCACTGTCGGCGTGGTCGTGGCCATGGACCGGCGGGCGCAGGCCGCCGACTGGCTCGCCGACCTGGGCGAGCGGGCGGTGGCGCTGGGCAGCCTGGAGGCCAAGGGCCTGGAGTACGACGCCACGGTGGTCGTCTCCCCGGCGGAGATCGCGGAGGAGTCCCCGGCGGGCCTGCGGGTGCTCTACGTGGCCCTGACGCGCGCGACGCAGCAGCTGACGGTGGTCTCGGCGGAGCGGGACCGGCCGGGCGCCGACGGGGTGCCGGAGCTGCTGCGGCCGGATGGTCCGCGGCCAGGAGCGTGATCCGGGAGACCCGGCGCGCGGGAGGGGGATCGCTTCCGGCGATCCTTTGTTAGCCTGGTGAGGACACCGGCTCGATCCAAGCCCCCGGGCCCAACCTTCGTCGCCTAGAGCGACCACTTGCCGCGAGGCGAGCATGGCGGGCCGGTGTCGTGAACGCAGAGAAACAGGTCCGCGCCTTCCACTCAGTGGGGGGCGCGGACCTGTTTTGTATCAAACCACCATTCCGAAGCCCCGGGATATCTCGTATGGTGGAAGAGTTCTTCCGAAATTTGTAGCTGGTTACCTTGTACTGGCTGGTAGGTGGGACGATCGGACAACAGGTCCGCCACACCTGCCGTGCGGGGGCCCTGTGTACAGAGAACATCAGGGACAGAAGAGGAACACGGCCATGGCAACGGCGCCCAGCGTCTCGTATTCGATGACGGTCCGTCTGGAAGTGCCCGCGAGCGGAACCGCGGTCTCCCAGCTCACCACCGCCGTGGAGTCTTCCGGAGGCTCGGTCACGGGTCTCGACGTGACCGCATCGGGCCACGAGAAGCTCCGTATCGACGTCACCATCGCCGCGACGTCCACCGCGCACGCCGACGAGATCGTCGAGAAGCTGCGCGGCATCGAGGGCGTCAGCCTCGGCAAGGTCTCCGACCGAACCTTCCTGATGCACCTCGGCGGCAAGATCGAGATGGCGTCCAAGCACCCCATCCGCAACCGCGACGACCTCTCGATGATCTACACCCCGGGCGTGGCCCGCGTGTGCATGGCGATCGCCGAGAACCCCGAGGACGCACGCCGCCTCACCATCAAGCGCAACTCCGTCGCAGTCGTGACCGACGGCTCCGCCGTGCTGGGCCTGGGCAACATCGGTCCGATGGCCGCGCTGCCCGTCATGGAGGGCAAGGCGGCCCTCTTCAAGCGCTTCGCCGGCATCGACGCGTGGCCGATCTGCCTCGACACCCAGGACCCCGACGAGATCGTCGCCGTCGTCAAGGCGATCGCCCCGGGCTTCGCCGGCATCAACCTGGAGGACATCTCCGCGCCGCGCTGCTTCGAGATCGAGGCCCGGCTGCGCGAGGCCCTCGACATCCCCGTCTTCCACGACGACCAGCACGGCACCGCGATCGTCGTGCTCGCCGCCCTGACCAACGCACTTCGCGTCGTGGGCAAGGCAGTTGGCGACGTCAAGGTCGTCATGTCGGGCGCCGGCGCGGCCGGTACGGCCATCCTCAAGCTGCTCCTCGCGGCGGGCGTCAAGAACGCCGTCAGCGCTGACATCCACGGCGTCGTGCACGCCGGCCGCCCCGACCTCGTCGACGCGGACCAGGACTCGCCGCTGCGCTGGATCGCCGACAACACCAACCCCGAGGGCTACACCGGCACGCTCAAGGAGGCCGTGGTCGGCGCCGACGTCTTCATCGGCGTCTCGGCTCCCAACGTGCTCTCCGGCGAGGACGTCGCCGCCATGGCCGAGGGGGCCATCGTGTTCGCGCTCGCGAACCCCGACCCCGAGGTGGATCCGGCCGTCGCCCGCCAGACCGCCGCCGTCGTGGCCACCGGACGCTCGGACTTCCCGAACCAGATCAACAACGTGCTGGTCTTCCCGGGCGTCTTCCGCGGCCTGCTGGACGCCCAGTCCCGGACCGTGAACACCGACATGATGCTGGCCGCCGCGAGCGCCCTGGCCGACGTCGTCGGCGAGGACGAGCTGAACGCGAACTACATCATCCCGTCCGTCTTCAACGACAAGGTCGCGGGCGCGGTCGCCGGAGCCGTCCGCAAGGCCGCCTCGGCCGGGTAGTTCCGATCCCCTTGACGGGCCCTGTGACGGGCCTCACCGCTCGCTGATCCCGGCGCGTCGCGAGATGCGGGCCCGGCGGGGCGCCTCTAGGGTTGCGGGGATGCCGGCGTGGCCCCGCGGTCCGCGTCCACCGGAACCCTCTGGTGCGGACGGAGCGTCACCGCGGCGTGACTGTGGCGCTTTTCGTGTGACCCTGGCGGGTGCCGGATTGGCTTTCCCGCCGCTGGTGGGGGCAGGATGCGTAACCGGGCGAGAGGGTCTGACGTTCAGACCCGGGTCCGGGGACTGTCCGAGGGCCCTGGCAGCATCGGCTTCGATCTCACGCCTCTAAGGCAAGTTGAACACGGGAGTACAACATGAACCGCAGTGAGCTGGTGGCCGCTCTGTCCGAGCGCGCCGAGGTGACCCGCAAGGACGCCGACGCCGTTCTGGCCGCGCTCGCCGAGACCGTCGGCGAGATTGTCGCCAAGGGCGACGAGAAGGTCACCATCCCCGGCTTCCTGACCTTCGAGCGCACCCACCGTGCCGCTCGCACCGCGCGCAACCCGCAGACCGGCGACCCCATCCAGATCCCGGCCGGCTACAGCGTGAAGGTCTCCGCGGGCTCCAAGCTCAAGGAAGCCGCCAAGGGCAAGTAGTCCGCCCTTGTGCCGAGGGCCGCACAGGGCCTCGGGACGGCAGGAGTACGCAGTACGCAGCACGTAGAGAAGCCGAAGGGCGGCCACCCCACTGGGGTGGCCGCCCTTCGGTCCGTTCAGGGGCCTCGAAGGCCCTTCGGGGCCCCTGAGGGGCCCTGAAGGGGACTCAGACGAGATCGCCGTTCGGGAGCTCGACCTTGGCGCCCAGCTCGACGAGCTTCTCCATGAAGTTCTCGTAGCCGCGGTTGATCAGGTCGATGCCGTGCACGCGCGAGGTGCCCTCGGCCGCCAGCGCCGCGATCAGGTACGAGAACCCGCCGCGCAGGTCGGGGATGACCAGGTCGGCGCCCTGGAGCTTGGTGGGGCCGGAGACGACCGCCGAGTGCAGGAAGTTGCGCTGGCCGAAGCGGCACGCCGAACCGCCCAGGCACTCCCGGTACAGCTGGATGTGCGCACCCATCTGGTTGAGCGCCGAAGTGAAGCCGAGGCGGGACTCGTAGACCGTCTCGTGGACGATCGACAGGCCCGAGGCCTGGGTCAGGGCCACGACCAGCGGCTGCTGCCAGTCGGTCTGGAAGCCCGGGTGCACGTCCGTCTCCAGCGCGATCGCCTTCAGCGGGCCGCCCGGGTGCCAGAAGCGGATGCCCTCGTCGTCGATCTCGAAGGCGCCGCCGACGCGGCGGAAGGTGTTCAGGAAGGTCATCATCGAGCGCTGCTGCGCCCCGCGGACGTAGATGTTGCCACCGGTCGCCAGGGCCGCGGAAGCCCACGAGGCGGCCTCCAGGCGGTCCGGGAGCGCCTTGTGGTTGTAGCCGCTGAGGCGGTCGACACCGGTGATCCGGATGGTCCGGTCGGTGTCGACCGAGATGATCGCGCCCATCTTCTGCAGGACGCAGATGAGGTCTTCGATCTCGGGCTCGACGGCGGCGTTGCTGAGCTCGGTGACGCCTTCGGCCAGTACGGCCGTCAGCAGGACCTGCTCGGTCGAGCCGACCGACGGGTAGGGCAGGCGGATCTTGCATCCGCGAAGGCGCTGCGGGGCCTCCAGGTACTGACCGCCCTCGCGCTTCTCGATGGTCGCGCCGAACTGGCGGAGCACGTCGAAGTGGAAGTCGATCGGCCGGCCGCCGATGTCGCAGCCGCCCAGGCCCGGGATGAAGGCGTGGCCGAGGCGGTGCAGCAGCGGGCCGCAGAAGAGGATCGGGATCCGGGAGGAACCCGCGTGCGCGTCGATGTCGGCGACGTTGGCGCTCTCGACATAGGTGGGGTCGAGCAGCAGCTCGCCCGGCTCCTCGCCGGGGCGCACGGTCACTCCGTGCAGCTGGAGCAGCCCGCGCACGACCCGCACGTCACGGATGTCGGGAACGTTGCGCAGCCGGCTGGGTTCACTGCCGAGCAGAGCGGCGACCATGGCCTTCGGCACGAGGTTCTTCGCGCCGCGGACACGGATCTCACCCTCGAGCGGGGTACCGCCGTGGACAAGCAGTACATCGTCACTGATGCCGGTCATGGATCTCGCGTTCCGGAGAGGGATGGGCAGGGGGCCAGGGAAAAGGGTAAGGGCCACCACCCCGATCTTTGTATGGCTGACGCGGCCGTAGGACTGTATGAATCCGGCACGGCACCCACAGTGCGCGGCAGGTAGCGGAGCGTCGCGTTCCGGCCGTTCGGGTGGGGCGCGCTCCTTTTTGCCGCCGTGCGCCCTGAGCTGCGTACGGTCAAAACCCGCCGCACGCTCCCCGCGCGGGGGGATAGTGCGAGATCATGTCCGCATGACCGAGGTGTCCTCCCTCACAGGGCGGCTGCTCGTGGCCACCCCCGCCCTCGCGGACCCGAATTTCGACCGCGCGGTGGTGCTGCTGCTCGACCACGACGAGCAGGGCTCCCTCGGCGTTGTCCTCAACCGGCCCACCCCGGTGGACGTGTCCGACATCCTGCTGCCGTGGGCGCCGCTCACCGGTGACCCGGGCGTGGTGTTCCAGGGCGGCCCCGTGGCGATGGACTCGGCCCTGGGGATCGCGGTGATCCCGGGCGAGGAGGGCCCGCTCGGCTGGCGCCGGGTGCACGGGGCGATCGGCCTGGTCGACCTGGAGAGCCCGCCGGAGCTGCTGGCCGCCGCGCTGGGGGGCCTGCGGATCTTCGCCGGCTACTCCGGATGGGGGCCCGGCCAGCTGGAGGCCGAGCTGGGCAACGGCGCCTGGTACGTCGTGGACTCGGAGCCGGGCGACGTCTCCTTCCCGGACCCCGAACGGCTGTGGAGGGCGGTCCTGCGCCGCCAGCGCAGCGAGCTGGCCATGGTCGCCACCTATCTGGACGACCCGTCGCTGAACTGACCCCGGCGCGGTTCAGTACCCTGGGTTTTATGAGCACTCTTGAGCCCGATCGCGGGACTGGTACGGGGACCCTCGTAGAGCCGACGCCACAGGTGTCCCACGGCGACGGCGATCACGAGCGCTTCGCCCACTACGTCCAGAAGGACAAGATCATGGCGAGCGCGCTCGACGGCACCCCCGTCGTCGCGCTCTGCGGCAAGGTCTGGGTACCGGGCCGCGACCCGAAGAAGTACCCCGTCTGCCCCATGTGCAAGGAGATCTACGAATCCATGGGCGCCGGTGGCGACAAGGACAAGGGCGGCAAGGACACGTAGCGGTCCGGCCCTCTTTCGCGGGACCGAGGCCTCTGTGCGCACGTGTGCGCCCGGGGGCCTTTTCCGTGCCCGGGGGGCGGGCTAGGGTCGGCCGCGCGGGCGGCGCGCGGAACGGCCGTTGCGCGGCACGCAACGAGCTGCCGGACTGCTGCGAAGGGCCGACGCGCATGGATCTGATCCCCCGACCCCAGGTCGTCGTCCTGCGAGAGGACGAGCCGCGCTTCGTGTTCGGGCCCGAGCCGGTGCTGGCCGTCGCGCCGGGCACCGAGGGCGCCGCGCGCCGGCTGCGGCGGGAGCTGGGGCCGGCCACCGGGTGGGACCTGCCGGCCGCCGGGCCGGGAGTGGCGGGCGACATCCGGCTGCGCCTCGATCCGGAGGCCGGTGAGGGGCTGGGGCCCGAGGGCTACCGGATCGCCGTCGGGGAGGGTGGCGTGGACCTGACCGGCGGGGGCGCCGCCGGGCTGTTCTGGGGCGCGCAGACGCTGCGTCAGCTGCTGGGGCCCGACGCCTACCGCAAGGCCCCGCTGCCCGGCCGCGGCGCTTGGAGCCTGCCCCGGGGCCACATCGTCGACAGCCCCCGCTTCGGATGGCGCGGCATGATGCTCGACGTCGCACGGCACTTCATGCCCAAGGACGGGGTGCTGCGCTACATCGACCTGCTCGCCGCGCACAAGCTCAACGTGCTGCACCTGCACCTGACGGACGACCAGGGCTGGCGGATCGAGATCAAGCGCTACCCGAAACTCACGGAAGTCGGCGCGTGGCGCACCCGCAGCCGCTGGGGGCACCGGGCGTCACCGCTGTGGAACGAGACCCCGCACGGAGGCTTCTACACGCAGGACGACGTCCGCGAGATCGTCGCGTACGCGGCGGAGCGGCACGTGCGGGTGGTGCCCGAGATCGACATCCCCGGGCACTCGCAGGCCGCCATCGCCGCCTATCCGGAACTGGGGAACGCCGACGTCGTGGACACGGCGGCGCTGGAGGTGTGGGACGACTGGGGCATCACCGAGAACGTGCTCGCGCCGTCCGAGGACGTACTGCGGTTCTACGAAGGGGTCTTCGAGGAGCTGCTGGAGCTGTTCCCGGCCGAGGTCTCGCCGTTCGTGCACGTGGGCGGGGACGAGTGCCCCAAGGCGCAGTGGAAGGCGTCCGGGACCGCGCAGGCGCGCATCAGGGAGTTGGGGGTCGACGGGGAGGACGGGCTCCAGTCCTGGTTCGTCCGGCACTTCGACCGCTGGCTCGCCGCGCGCGGGCGGCGGCTGATCGGCTGGGACGAGATCCTGGAGGGCGGACTGGCCGACGGCGCGGCCGTGTCCTCGTGGCGCGGGTACGCGGGCGGCGTCGCCGCCGCCGAGGCCGGGCACGACGTGGTGATGTGCCCGGAGCAGCAGGTGTACCTGGACCACCGTCAGGCGGGCGGCGGGGACGAGCCGATGCCCATCGGCTACGTGCGTTCGCTGGAGGACGTGTACCGCTTTGAACCGGTGCCGCCGAAGCTGTCGGCGCAGGCGGCGGCGCACGTGCTGGGCGCGCAGGCCAACGTGTGGACCGAGGTGATGGAGAGCCAGGGCCGCGTCGACTACCAGGTGTTCCCCAGGCTGTCGGCCTTCGCGGAGGTGGTGTGGTCGCGGCTGCCGGAACCGGAATCCCGGGACTACGCCGGCTTCGCGGAGCGCATGACGGCGCATTACGCACGGCTGGACGCGCTGGGGGTCGAGTACCGGCCGCCGGGAGGCCCGCTGCCGTGGCAGCGGCGGCCGGGGGTGCTGGGGCGGCCGATCGAGGGGGAGCCTCCGATCGTGTGACGTGTGGGGCGGATGGTCACCACAGGGACGGATAGCTGGAAGCGGAACTCTTTGGGAATCTTTGGAACTCCATCCCCAATGGGGCCGATTCGGGGGAAATTCGGAGGAAAAGGGGCGTCCCGGCGAGTGGGTGAGCGGGGGCCGAGCGACGCGTGCGGGTGGGCTTCCGGTGGGCCGGACGGGGCCGGGGCGGGCGCGGGATGGGCACGTGGCGGGCTCGGCGCGGGCTCGGCGAGGCTCGGCCCCGGCTCCTGGTGCGAGCGGCGCGGGCGCCCGGGCGACCCTCGCGCCGGGTGCCGCGGAAGATGTGCCAGAGTTGCCACCTCCCGGCGGTGAGGACGTACCGTACGGCGGACAGGCGCGAGCGCCGGGACCGGGACATCGGGAAGGGGCAGCTGGGTTGACCACGCACGCACCGCACGCATCGCATTCAGCTCAGGGGCTGCAAGCGGCCCAGGCGGCGCAGTCCGTGACGCTGCCGGCCTCGCTCGACGAGGCCGTGGCGGCGCTCGCCGCCATGCCCGCCGCCGTCCCCGTGGCCGGCGGCACCGACCTCATGGCCTCCGTCAACGCGGGCCTGCTGCGGCCCGCCGCACTGGTGGGCCTGGGGCGGATCAACGAGATCCGCGGCTGGCAGTACCAGGACGGGCACGCGCTGCTCGGCGCCGGCCTGACGCACGCCCGGATGGGACGGCCGGATTTCGCCGCTCTGATCCCGGCTCTGGCGGCAGCCGCGCGCGCCGCCGGTCCACCGCAGATCCGCAACGCCGGCACCCTCGGCGGCAACATCGCCACGGCCGCCCCGACCGGTGACGCGCTGCCGGTGCTGGCGGCGCTGGAAGCGGTCCTGATCATCGTCGGACCCGGTGGATCTCAGCGCGAGATCCCGGTCTCCCACCTGCTGGCCGGCCGCGAGATGCTGCGGCCGGGCGAACTGATCGGCTTCGTACGGGTCCCGCTGCTGCACGCCCCGCAGGTGTTCCTGAAGGCCACGGGGCGTACGGGGCCGGGGCGCGCGGTGGCGTCCGTGGGGCTCGTACTGGACCCCGCGCGCCGGGGCGTGCGCTGCGCCGTCGGCGCGGTCGCCCCGATGCCGCTGAGGCCGCTGGAAGCGGAGCACTGGGTGGCCTCGCTGATCGACTGGGACGGGGACCGGAGCCTGGCCCCCGAGGCGCTGGAGGCCTTCGGCGAGTACGTCGCGGCCGCCTGTGTGCCCGACCAGGGTGAACCGGCGACCTCCGGAGTACTGCATCTGCGGCGGACGGTGGCCGTGCTGGCGCGCAGGGCCCTGGGGAGGGCGCTGACCTCATGAGCGAGAACGAGAACCAGAACATGAGCGGAAGCGGAAGCGGAAGCGGAAACGGAAGCGGGACGAACAGGGACGCGGGCGGCACGGGCGGTGCGGGCGGCGACTGGGGCTGGGAGCCGGTGCCGCACGGAGGCGAGTACGACTCCGATGCCACGGCCTTCGTGCAACTGCCGCAGGACATGCTGGACGCGCTCGACAGCGGGGAGCCGCTGGCCGCGCCCGGTCACGGGTACGTGCCGCCGCCGATGATCGTGCCCCTCGGGTCGGCCAGCGCTGACCCGGCGGCCACCGGCACCTGGACGATGCCGGTGCGGTGGCCCGAGGCGGGGACCCCGGCCACGGGCGACACCGGCGCGCACGGGCCGGTCGGTGGCCCGGGTCGCGGGCCGGTCGGCGGGCCGATCCCGGCGTCGATCCCGCTGCCGCCGTCGGTGGCGGCGGCCTTCGGAGAGCCCGCCGCGGCCCAGGCGGACCCGGATTCGGGTGCGACGGCCGAGTGGCGCTTCCCCGAGGCGGCGCAGCAGCCCTCCGACGAGTCGACGACCACCGGGCAGTGGGCACTGCCGACGTTCCCGGATCAGGGTGACTACCAGCGCGGCGGCGCCCTGGACAGCGACTGGAGCCAGGCCCCGGCGACGCTCCCGGGCGGTGCGGCGGCCCCCTGGGCGGACGCCTGGACCGAGTCCGGCGAGCTGCCCCCGCGGGCAGTCGACGCCGGTTCCGGCGGGCCCGAGGGGCTGCTGAGCTCCGGAGTGCTGCCGGCCGACAGCGGTCAGAATGCCGCGCAGCGAGCCGGTGGGGCCGGTGCGGGGCCGGGACGCGGCCCGAGGGTGCTGGGCGGGCCCGGTGTGGGGACGCCGCTGCCGCCGTCGCAGCCGCTGTCCGTGGCGTCGGAGCTCGAACCCGAGGGGGCGCTGCACGCCGCCCCGGACATCGACGCCGCCCACGGGCCGGCCCCGACGCCGGTCGAGGGGGAGCGCCCGCGTCCGGTGGACGCCGAGGGCGCCGGCCTGGGTGACGGACACGGCTTCGCGGAGACACTGCCCGCGCCCGCCGAAGCGGGGGCCGCGCCCACGCCGGACGAGGGCGCCGCCGACAGCGGCGTGACACCGCCGGACGAGGGCATCGGCGAAGGTTTCCCGGCCCAGGAGCCGACGTACGAGGACGAAGGAATCCCGGCCGCCGCCCATCACGAGCACCCGTCGGCTTCCTACGTCCTGCGCGTCAACGGCGCCGACCGGCCCGTCACCGGCGCGTGGATCGGCGAGTCACTCCTCTACGTGCTGCGCGAGCGCCTCGGCCTGGCCGGCGCCAAGGACGGCTGCTCGCAGGGCGAGTGCGGGGCCTGCGCGGTACAGGTCGACGGGCGGCTCGTCGCCTCCTGCCTGGTACCGGCGGCGACGGCGGCCGGGAGCGAGGTGCGCACCGTCGAAGGTCTCGCGACGGACGGGGAACTCTCGGACGTGCAGCAGGCGTTGTGCAGGTCGGGCGCGGTGCAGTGCGGATTCTGCGTACCGGGCATGGCCATGACGATCCACGACCTGCTGTCGGGCAACCACGCCCCCAGCACCCTGGAGACCCGCCAGGCGCTGTGCGGCAACCTCTGCCGCTGCTCCGGCTACAAGGGCGTCCTGGAGGCGGTCCGCGAGGTCGTCGCCGAGCGCGACGCGGCGTCTTCCGGTACGGGCTCGGGCAGCGGCTCCGCCTTCGAGGACTCCTCACCGGCCGAGCCGCGCATCCCCCACCAGGCACCGCCCGGCGAGGGCGGGATCCACGGGATGCCCGGGGGGCACGGGATGCCCGGTAACCACGGGAACCACGGGAACCACGGGATCGACCACAACGGAGGCATGGTGTGAGCGGGCACGACGCGGCCACGGCGACGACCAGCGTCACGACGACGGTGAGCCTCGCCCCCGAGGGCGAGCAGCCGCGGCTCCTGCGCGGAATCGGAGTCTCCGTCCCGTCCGCGGACGCCCGCGCCAAGGCCGAGGGCACCTTCCCGTACGCCGCCGACCTCTGGGCCGAGGGCCTGCTGTGGGCCGCGGTGCTGCGCTCCCCGCACGCCCACGCCCGCATCCTCTCCATCGACACCTCCGCCGCCGCCGAGATGCCCGGCGTCCGCTGCGTCCTCACCCACGCCGACGTCCCCGGCGCGACCACGCACGGCCGCCGCATCGCCGACCGGCCCGTCTTCGCCCACGACGTCGTACGCCACCACGGCGAACCCATCGCCGCCGTCGCCGCCGACCACCCCGACACGGCGCGGCTAGCGGCCGCCGCCATCACCGTCGAGTACGAACTCCTCGACGCCGTCACCGACCCCGAGCAGTCCTTCGGCGCCGCCCCGCTGCACCCCGACGGCAACCTGATCCGGCACATCCCGCTGCGCTACGGCGACCCCGAGGCGACCGGCGAGATCGTCGTCGAGGGCCTCTACCGGATCGGCCGCCAGGACCCCGCGCCCATCGGGGCGGAAGCCGGACTGGCCGTGCCGCGCCCCGACGGGGGCGTGGAGATCTACACCGCCTCCACCGACCCGCACACCGACCGCGACCTGGCGGCGGCCTGCTTCGGCCTCGACCCGGACCGCGTACGGGTCGTCGTCACCGGCGTCCCGGGCGCGACCGCCGACCGCGAGGACCCCGCCTTCCAGCTCCCGCTCGGACTGCTGGCGCTGCGCACGGGCTGCCCCGTCAAGCTGGCCGCCACCCGCGAGGAGTCCTTCCTCGGCCACGCCCACCGCCACCCCACCCTGCTGCGCTACCGCCACCACGCGGACGCCGAGGGCCGGCTGGTCAAGGTCGAGGCCCAGATCCTGATGGACGCGGGCGCGTACGCCGACGCCTCCGCGGAATCCCTCGCGGCGGCCGTGGCCTTCGCCTGCGGCCCGTACATCGTCCCGCACGCCTTCGTCGAGGGCTGGGCCGTCCGTACGAACAACCCGCCGTCGGGCCATGTCCGCGGCGAAGGCGCCTTCCAGGTCTGCGCGGCGTACGAGGGCCAGATGGACAAGCTGGCCGCCGCCCTCGGCATCGACGGCGCGGAACTGCGCATGCGCAACGTCCTGTCCACCGGCGACCTCCTGCCCACCGGCCAGACGGTCACCTGCCCCGCCCCGGTGGCCGAACTCCTCCGAGCCGTCCGCGACTTCCCGCTGCCCTCCCTCCCGAAGGACGCCCCGGAGGAGGAGTGGCTGCTGCCCGGCGGCCTCGAAGGCGCGGGCGAACCGGGCGCCGTACGGCGCGGAGTCGGCTACGGCGTGGGCATGGTCCACATGCTCGGCGCCGAGGGCGCGGACGAGGTCTCCACCGCCACCGTGAAGGTGGTCAACGGCGCCGCGACCGTCATCTGCGCGGCGGTCGACACCGGCCAGGGCTTTTCCACCCTGGCCCGCCAGATCGTCCAGGAGACGCTCGGCGTCGACGAGGTGGTGACGGCCCCGGTCGACACCGACCAGCCGCCGGCGGGCCCGTCGGCGCACGGCCGGCACACGTGGGTGTCGGGCGGAGCGGTGGAGCGGGCGGCCAAGATGGTCCGTACGCAGCTGCTCCAGCCGATGGCCCACAAGCTGGGCATGTCGACGGAACTCCTCCAGATCGCGGATGGCCGGATCACGTCGTACGACGGCGCCTTCTCCACGACGGTCGCGGAGGCGATGGAGGGCAAGGAACTCTGGGCGACGGCCCAGTGCCGGCCCCACCCGACCGAACCGCTGGACGCGGACGGCCAGGGGGACGCCTTCGTCGGCCTCGCCTTCTGCGCGATCCGCGCGGTGGTCGACGTGGACATCGAACTCGGCTCGGTCCGGGTCGTGGAACTGGCCGTCGCCCAGGACGTCGGCCGCGTCCTCAACCCCCGCCAGCTGGAGGCCCGTATCGAAGCGGGCGTCACGCAGGGCGTGGGCGCGGCCCTCACGGAGAACCTCCGCTCGGTGGCCGGCCTCGTCCGCCACCCCGACCTGACGGGCTACGCCCTGCCGACCTCGCTGGACGCCCCGGCGGTCCGCATCGTCAAACTGGTCGAGGAACGCGACGTGGTGGCCCCCTTCGGAGCGAAGGCCGCAAGCGCGGTCCCGGTGGTCACGACCCCGGCGGCGGTGGCCTCGGCGGTCCGCGCGGCCACGGGCCGCCCGGTCAACAGGATCCCGATCCGGCCATCGGCGGCGGTCGCGGTGCCCAACTCGTGACCGTGTGACCTGCATTGCACCTGCAACCCGAGCTTGGGACTGTCAGCGCCGATCGTTAGAGTGGTCCACGACGCTGGGCACGTATGTGTGCGGGCGGGTGTGAACGGGCGCGAACGGGGACACGGCGCGCGCGGTGACGGGGAGTCGGGGAGGCCATCGTGGCAGTGGACAACGGATCAGGGGTGCTCGGAGGCGGCGTCTCCGCGAGCGTCGCGGACGCGGTGATGCGTCAGGCGAAGGCGCTCGAGGTCGAGTACGAATCGCTGAGCGACTACAAGAAGCTGGTCGACGACCTCCTGAAGAAGCTCGACGGCTCCGAGGCTGACGACAAGAAGCTCGCCCACGGCACCCTGCCGGAGGGCACGCTGGGCAAGGGCTTCGCGGAGGCGGACGCCCTCTTCAAGGCCTACACGACCGTGCACAGCGAGCTGCAGAAGCTGTCCCAGGGCCTGGCGGGCCAGATCGAGGGCCTGGGCATCGCGATCATGACGGCGGGCAAGGGCTACGGCGAGGTCGACGAGGACACGCAGGAGCGCATGCGGGCCATCATCCGGCGATCGAAGCAGGACTACGTCCCTGACCGCGACCCGCTGGTCCGCCAGGAGAAGCAGGCGCAGCAGGCCGCCGGCGCCGGCGGCGACACGAGCACGTCGGGAGGCACGGTCTGATGGCGACGAACTTCGAGGGCTACACGCACGAGCAACTGCTCGCCATGATCGCGTCGCTGAACCCGGAGACGGTCAAGGCCCGCGGCACCCAGCTCACGCAGGCAGCTGACACGATCAAGGAAATCGGCAGAAACCTCAAGAAGCACCAGGTCAAGGGCTGGGAGGGCGAAGCGGCCCAGGCCTTCCAGGACTGGGTGAGCCGAGCGGGCAGCGCGACGCTGCTCCTGGGCGACTACAGCGCCGCGGGCGGCAAGTGGATGACCGAGGCCGCCCAGACGATGGTCGAGGTCAAGGCCAACACCCCCAAGTACGACACGGGCGCGGCGGCCAACCTCGCGGCGGCGCGCGAGTACCGCAACGACCCGGACTCCCAGGAGATGGGCCAGACGGCACACTCCAAGCTGAGCGGCGACCGCCAGCAGGCCATCCAGCAACTGACGAAGCTGGCGCAGTCGTATGACGCGTCGGCGACGCAGATGGGGAAGGCGGAGGTTCCGACGTTTCCGCCGCCGCCGGGGGATTTTGAGCCCAAGGGTGTCTTTGCCGGCTCCTACATGGACCGTTCCAGTGGTGGCTCCGGTGGTGAATCTGGTTCTGGGGCGTCCTCGTACGCGGTGTCGGTCCCAGAGGGTGGCGCTCGTTCGAACGAGCCCGGCCGGACGGCCGTTCAGCCGGCTGCGCCGGACAATACGCGGCCTCCGACAGCAGAGCCTTTGCCCACGTTGCCTCCTCTGGTCATGCCGGACCGTGATGTGAACGTGGATCTCGACCATGTCGCCACGCTCCCGGACAAGACCCTGCCTCCGACCACCGGGTTGCCCGGCGGGCCAGGCCCCGGAACTCCTGTCGGCCCGGGTGTCCCGGGGCCTTTCCCCAGCGGCCCGATGCCGTCCTTGACGCTTCCGTCGAAGGGCGGCCCGTCGCTTCCGGGCGGCGGCCCGCTGCCGCCGGGTACGAGGCCTCCGAGCGGTCTCGGCGGCAAGGTCGGACTGCCCCCGCGCGACACCGGCATCATGGGTGGTCGGCCGATTACCTCGGGCCCCACCGCCGGCATTCCGCGCGGCACGGTCATCGGCGGGGAAGGCACGCACGCCGGTGGCCGAGGCCCGGGCGGCATGATGGGCGGCGGCCTTGGTGGCCCCCACGGCGGCCAGGGTGGTTCAGCGGCTGGTCGTCGGCTGGCCATGGAGCAGGGCGGTGTCGTCGGTGGCCGCCAGGCCGCTGCGGGCGGCCGGCCGGTCGCGGGTGGCCAGCCGTTCACCCAGGGAGGCTCGGGCCTCGTACGCAACGGGGCAGGCTCTGGTGGAATGGGCCACGCCGGTACGGGTGCCCAGAACCCGGGCACGCGACGCAATGACCGGGGGGGCGAGCGCCCCGACTACCTGGCCGAGGACGAAGAGACCTGGCAGGGCAACCGTCGCGTTGTGCCGCCAGTGATCGACTGAGTAGAACGGACGTTGCACGGTATGCGCATGGGTAAGGCGACCTCGGCCCTCATGGGTCTGCTGCTCGTCGGGGTCGCCGCGACCCCGGCCCATGCGCAGACGATCCGAGAGAAGCAGTGGCACCTCGGTGCCATGAAGGCCGACGACATCTGGAAGATCAGTACGGGTAAGGGCGTCACCGTCGCCGTCATCGACAGTGGTGTTGCACGGATTCCCGAACTAGAGGGTCAAGTACTCCCCGGTAAGGACTTCGCGACGGAGCTTGAAGGGGACGAGCGGACCGACTACGACAGACACGGCACCGCTATGGCTGCAGTGATCGCTGGTTCTGGAAAGCATCCAAGCGGTGATGGCGCGTTCGGCCTTGCTCCCGGCGCGAAAATTCTTCCGATCCGGGTGCCACACGAGTTCAATGACACAAGCCCGTCATGGACTGCAGCGATTCGGTATGCGGCAGACTCGAATGCCAAGATCATCAATATCTCCATGGTCACATCCAAGGACGATCCCGAGCGTCTTGCCGCTGTGAAATACGCCCTCTCCAAGGGAAAGCTGATCTTTGCTGGTGTGGGCAATGATGGCGATACAACGAACGAGATCCGCTACCCGGCTGCGACGCCTGGCGTGGTTGGCGTCGGAGCGGTAGACCGTGGTGGGGTTGCGACCAAGGAGTCGCAGCACGGTCCGCAGGTTGACATGTCAGCCCCCGGCATTGACATCGTCACCGCCTGTGCTGGCAAGACGGAGCTCTGCAACACCCACGGCACCAGCGACGCCACCGCCCTCGCCTCCGCCTCCGCAGCCCTCCTCTGGTCCGCTCACCCCGACTGGACCAACAACCAGGTCCTCCGGGTCCTCCTGAACACCGCGGGCAAGCCCGTCGACGGCGTCGAGCGCAACGACTACGTCGGCTACGGCGTGGTCCGCCCCCGGATCGCGATTCCCACGCCCGGTGACCCCGGCCCGGCGGACGTGTTTCCGCTTCCCGACCTGGCCGCGGCCGAGGCGAAGCAGTCGCCTTCGGCCTCGCCGTCGGCCGGTGACACCGGCCCCAAGCCCGCGCCGCAGGCCGAGGCCAAGAAGGACGATGACGGCAGCATCGTCCCCTGGATCGCCCTGGGTATGGGAGCCTGCCTTCTCATCGGCGGCGCCGTGACGGCAGTCGTCGTGCGCCGCAGCAAGCGATGACCTGACCTGACCTCCCCTGAAACAGGAGTGCACGCGATGTCGTTCGACGAGGAATGGTCCGCCGCCCGTGCCACCGCCACGGCCAACGTCAACATGCGGCTCAACCAGGTCCCCTCCGATCCCGGCGGCAGCAGCGGCGGCAGCGCCGATCTCGAGCTGAACCAGGACCACATCGGCGCCGTCGGCTCCGAGGCGCACAAGCTGCACTCCCGGCTCCAGACGGACGGCAAGCACGCCGCCACCGCCACCGCCGAGGCGGCCGGCGCGCTGTCGAAGGAGGGCTTCGCGAGTGGGGCGGCGCTCCTCAAGGTCAACACCCGTTGGGAGAATCAGGTGAAGACCCTCGTGGCCGCCTGCGCGAACATCTCCAACGGTCTGAACTACTCGCTCTCCTCCCACAACAAGGAAGAAGAGCGGCTGTACGCCGAGTTCACGTCGTCCAAGATCGACGAATACCTCAAGTAGGCGCCTCCTCGGACAGAAAGGCGTACGGCCGCGTGCTGACGTACGAGAACGTGATGAACGCCCCCGTCGACAAGTTAGCCACCGCGATCCGCGACTGGCAGGCGATGGTCGCCAAGCTCGACGAGCTGGCCGAGGCCGCTCGCAACGGCATGAAGGCCAAGTCCGACAAGGCCGAGTGGAGCGGTGTCACCGCCGGCGTGGCCCGGCCCTTCGTCGACAAGACGGCCAAGGAGTTCGAGGACGCCGCCAAGGAAGCCAAGGGCATCCATCAGGCACTCACCCAGGGCCACGCCACCTTCAAGTCCTCCCGTGACCAGCTGAAGAAGATCTCTGAGGAAGAGGCCCCCGCCGCCGGCTTCCAGGTCGACGCCAAGGGCAAGGTCACGCCCGTTCCCCTCGCCGACAAGGACCGCTACGCGGCACGGCACGACCCCGACTACCAGGAGTCGATCCGCGTCAACCGGCCGCTGTGGCAGGCGAAAATCGACGCCGTCATCGACGCGTGTGACGACGTCGACCAGTCACTCGCCCGGCTGCTCAACGCCAACGTCACCGAGGACCACAATTTCAGCGGTCCGAAGTACTCCAGTCTCGCCGCCGAACAGGCCGGCCGCGCCGCCGACCTGGCGAAGAAGGGCCGGGAGCTCACCCACGCCGAGCTCGTGGAACTCAACGAGCTGCTGGCGGACAACGCCAAGGTGGCGGAGTTCTCCACCAAGTTCTACGACACCCTTGGCCCCAAGGGTGCGCTGCAGTTCTTCGGGTACTTGTCGACCGACACGCACGAGTACGGCAAGGTCGACGAGCAGCGGCTCAAGGATGTCCAGGAACTCCAGAAGAACCTCGGCCTCAACCTCGCCACCGCCACCCGGTCGACGTCCGAGCCGCACCTGCCCGACAGCTATGCCCAGGAGCTCCGCAAGCTCGGCACCCAGCACATCCCGCTGGCGCGGTACGACCAGAACCCGCCCTACGGGTACCAGCTGCTCGGCGGCATCATGCGCTACGGGAACTACGACCCCAAGTTCCTGGTCCCCATCGCCGAGCACGCGACGCAGATCCACGCCAAGAACCCGGATTTCTTCAACCAGACCCGGCAGCTCAACGGCTACGGCAAGAACATGCTCAACCCCTCCGGGATCAACGGCGCCGGCTACGACCCGGTGGTCAGCTTCCTGGAGGCACTGGGCCACAGCCCGGACGCGGCGAAGAAGTTCTTCGACCCCGAACGCCCACCGCAGGCCTACAGCCACGACGGCTCGGAGAAGTCCGGTCCGGCGGATCTGGGCAAGGGCAAGGACAAGCAGCCGATCAAGAACTACCTCGACTTCTTCGGCCACGAGAAGTACGACTTCACCATCGATATGGAGGGCACCAATCCGGACGACCTGAAGAAGGTCAAGCAGTACATGCCGGATGCTCTGGGACACGCTCTGGAAGCGGCGACGCTCGGCCACGCGTGGGACGACCCCTCGCCCAAGCTGTCGCGCGACGACACCTCCGCGAGCATCATGAAGGAGGTCGTAACCAAGTACGGGGGCGACGCTGGACTGCTCAATGAGCAAGAGGCGCTGGCGGATAGCGTGGGCAACATGACGGCCGGCTATATCGACGACGTCAACCGGGCGCTCACTGAGAACGATGCCAGCAGCCCGTTTGAGCCGCGGGGCGGTTCCACCGGTCACGTGACACTCGAGCGAGACGAAGCCCGCAAGCTGCTGAGCGCACTCGGTCAGCACCCTGACGCCTACGCCACGGTGTCCACCGCCGAGCGGATCTACACGACGTCGGTCCTGGAGGCCCAAGTGGGCCCGGACGGCCAGATCGACAAGGGAGCTTCCCGGGAGGCCGCACGCGTAGGCGCGGAGGTGCAGGGGATGCTGGACAAGGCCCGCGCAGACCAGGTGCAGGAACACCATGTGGAGAAAGACGAGGCGTACAACAAGGCGCTGGAGGAGCGCAGCGCATGGATCCAGTTCGGTGCAGGAGCGGCGGTCGCGGCGGGAGTCGCCTTCCTACCGGCGACCGCTGCGGTAGGTGCTGCCGCCATCCTGGTTCCGCTCGCCGTGGACACAGGTAGTGGCGCCTTGGAGACGATGGCGGGTCAGGTCGTCGGCGACTGGTCGGAGGCGGAGAAGAAGAAGAACGAGGACGACTCCAAGAAGGAGCTCCGCGACCAGAAGGACGAGATCTACCGAGCGGGCGAGGAGACGATGCAGGCGCCCTCGAGGCGGTTCATCAACCAATACAACCTGAGAGAGAGCGACTCTGACTTCGCGGAGGACCTGCGCCAGGCCGCTCTGATCGGCTATGGGACAGGCTCCGACCGAGAGGACCAGCACGGTCATGATCCGGAGTAGAACGTCGTGTCTCTTGGCACGAATGCGAGGGCCACTGGCCGTCGGCATGACGGCGGCGCTCCTCGCCACTGGATGTGGAGCGTGGGGTGACGGCGAGAAAGATGATGCGCCGAGCGCAGAAGCGGACGTTGGCGCAGGTGAGGTCTGTCACGGGCTTTTCGCCGGGGAGGCAGAAAAGGCGCTCCAGGCGACATTGGGCACCGAGGGCTTCTCACGCTCGACGGACGGGGACGGTGTGAAGGACGCGGCCGAGAAACTGGCCGGTGAGCCAGTGGCTGGAGGCGACTCCTGGCGTGAGCGACGGATCTGTGGGGTCTATGAGCAAGAGGCTTCCACGATTGCCGGGCTGACCGTGACTGCTGAGCGGGTGGTGCCGGCTGTCGCGGACGCGCCGCACACCAGCCCGGAGGTGGCGCGGTACCAGCTGGGGCGCACTGCCTGGGCCAACGCGAACAGGGCCGTTGTGTACATCGACTGCATCAGTCCCAGGCTGGCCGGCGCGGAGGAGGCCAACCCGGCCGTCCTGGCTGTCAGTGCGTGGAACCGAAGGTTCCCTCAGGGAGACGTCGCCAAGTACCGGGAGGCGAACTTGGCACTCGCATACGTGGCCTCGGTCGCGCTGGTCAAGGAATTGGGCTGCAAGAACAACGGCGGTCTGGCGGACCGGCTCACCGTGCAGGAGGTTCCGGCAGGGTAGCGAGGTCTGCGGGGGCCTAGGGCCAGGGGCTGACGTGGGGTACGTCGAATGACAGGGGCGTGGAGGGGGCGTGGGCCTTACTCTGGGGCGATGAGTGCTCTTGAACGCCGTGTGCCGAGTGGGCCCGATATAGCCGTGGCGGGGTCGGCGGCGGCTTCCGGGGGTGGGATTCTGGCTCCCGCGTACCGGACGCTCAGTATCGGGATCATCTCCGTGATCTTCCTGATCGCCTTCGAGGCCACCGCCGTGGGGACGGCCATGCCCGTCGCCGCGCGGGAGCTCGACGGGATCGGGCTCTACGCCTTCGGGTTCTCCGCCTACTTCACGACCAGCCTGTTCGGGATGGTCCTGTCCGGGCAGTGGGCCGACCGGCAGGGGCCGTTGCGGGCGCTGACCGTCGGGATCGGGGCCTTCGCCGCCGGGCTGGCGTGTTCGGGGACCGCAGAGGTCATGTGGATGTTCGTCCTCGGGCGGGCCGTGCAGGGCTTCGGCGGCGGGCTCGTCATCGTCGCCCTGTACGTCGTCGTCAGCCGGGCCTACGAGGAGCGGCTGCGGCCCGCGATCATGGCCGCCTTCGCCGCGAGCTGGGTGGTGCCGTCGATCGTCGGGCCGCTGGCCTCCGGGACGGTCACCGAGCACCTCGGCTGGCGGTGGGTGTTCCTCGGGATACCGGCGTTGGTGGTGGTGCCGCTGGTGGTCGCCCTGCCGGCGATACGGCGGACCGCTTCCGGTCCCGTCGACGCGGGCGGGACCCCCGTCGCCTTCGACCGGCGGCGGATCCGGCTCGCCCTGGGGATCTCGGTCGGCGCGGGGCTGCTCCAGTACGCCGCCCAGGACCTGCGGTGGCTGTCGCTCGTACCGGGCATCGCCGGTGCGGCCCTGATGGTGCCGGCGGTTCTGGGACTGCTGCCGCGCGGGACGTACCTGGCCCGGCGCGGGCTGCCGTCCGTGGTGCTGCTGCGCGGGCTGGCGGCGGGGTCGTTCATCGCGGCGGAGAGCTTCGTACCGCTGATGCTGGTCACCCAGCGCGGCCTGAGCCCGACGCTGGCCGGGTTCTCGCTGGCGCTGGGCGGGGTGACCTGGGCGACCGGCTCGTGGGTGCAGTCGAAGGGGCGGATGGCGCCGTACCGGGAGCGGCTGATGGTCGGCGGGATGGTGATGGTGGCCGTGGCGATCGCCGCAGCTCCCGCGGTGCTGATCGAGTCCGTGCCGGTGTGGACGCTGGCGGTGGCGTGGGCGCTGGGCTGTCTCGGCATGGGGCTGGTGATCGGTTCGACCAGCGTGCTGCTGCTGAAGCTGTCGGCGCCGCAGGAGGCGGGCGCGAACTCCGCCTCGCTGCAGATCTCGGACGCGCTGGCGAACGTGGTGCTGCTGGCGGGCGGGGGCGCCGCCTTCGCCGCGCTGGGCGGGGGAGCGGTGGGGGCCGGTCACGCCGTGGCCGAGGGGGCGGGGGCCTCGCATCCCGCCGCCTTCGTCGTGGTGTTCCTGCCGATGGCCGCCGTTGCGCTGGTGGGGGCGTGGGTCGCGACCCGGCTGGATCCCGTCCCGGCCTCCTCTTCCGCCGCAAAGTAGTACCACCTTGGCCCCACCGGTGGTACCGTTTTGGTATGGCGATGAACCTGCGTCTCCGCGACGACCAGCAAGAGGCCCTCAAGATTCGCGCTGAGGAAGAGGGCCGCAGCATGCACGCCATAGTGCTCCAGGCGATCGACCGCTACCTCGAACAGGAGGCGGACCGCGAGACGGTCCGCCGATTGGGTGAGAAGTACGCCAAGGGTCACGCCGACCTGCTGCGCCGCCTGGGGGAGTGAGTGAAGTACCTGACCGTCCAGGAAGCCCTGGACCTGGCGGAGCTCGCCATGGCGGGACAGCAGGTCGCGGTGCGCGACCTGGGCCTGCTCAGCTCCGCCGTGCACCGGCCGCAATCCCAGATGTTCGCGGTCGAGGCGTACACGGACCTGTTCGAGAAGGCCGCCGCGCTGCTGCAGTCACTCGCCGTCAACCACCCTCTGGTGGACGGCAATAAGCGCATGGCGTGGATGTGCACTGTCGTGTTCCTCGACTTCAACGGGACCGAAATGATCGATGTCGATCAGGACGAGTCGTACAAGCTGGTGATCGAGGTGGCCGCAGGCAGCCTCGAAGACGTGGGGGAGATCGCACGCCGTCTGCGGACGCTGCACGAAGCCATGTGACGCTCGCCGCACCGCCCAAGTTCCGGGCCCGTCCCTCCGCGAGGGGCGGGCCCGGGCCGGTAGGGTGGCCCGGTTGTCCTACGTACGACTGCCGAGAGCGACGAGCCGGAGACCGTGACCACTACCGCCTCCCACCACCTCTCACCCGCCTTCCCCGGCCGCGCGCCGTGGGGCACCGCCAGCAAGCTGCGTGCCTGGCAGGAGAGTGCCCTGAACCGGTACCTGGAGACGCAGCCGCGTGATTTCCTCGCGGTCGCGACCCCAGGAGCGGGCAAGACCACCTTCGCGCTCACGCTCGCCTCCTGGCTGCTGCACCACCACGTGGTCCAGCAGGTGACCGTCGTCGCGCCGACCGAGCACCTGAAGAAGCAGTGGGCCGAAGCGGCCGCCCGGATAGGCATCCGGCTGGACCCGGAGTACTCCGCCGGGCCGCTCAGCAAGGACTACCACGGGGTCGCCGTGACGTACGCGGGCGTCGGCGTACGGCCGATGCTGCACCGCAACCGCTGCGAGCAGCGCAAGACCCTGGTGATCCTCGACGAGATCCACCACGCGGGCGACTCCAAGTCCTGGGGCGAGGCCTGCCTGGAGGCCTTCGACCCCGCGACCCGGCGCCTGGCCCTGACCGGTACGCCCTTCCGGTCCGACACCAATCCGATTCCCTTCGTCGCGTACGAGGAGGGCAACGACGGGATCCGGCGGTCCTCGGCCGACTACACCTACGGGTACGGGAACGCCCTGGGCGACGGCGTCGTGCGGCCCGTCATCTTCCTCTCCTACAGCGGCAACATGCGCTGGCGCACCAAGGCGGGCGACGAGATCGCCGCCCGGCTCGGCGAGCCGATGACCAAGGACGCCATCTCCCAGGCCTGGCGTACGGCGCTCGACGCGCGCGGCGACTGGATGCCGAACGTGCTGCGCGCGGCCGACCAGCGGCTGACCGAGGTCAGGAAGGGCATCCCGGACGCGGGGGGCCTCGTCATCGCTTCCGACCAGGACTCGGCGCGCTCGTACGCCAAGCTGCTGAAGGAGATCACCGGCAGCAAGGCGACCGTGGTCCTGTCCGACGACACCGGCGCGTCGAAGCGGATCGACGAGTTCAGCGAGGACGGCAGCCGCTGGATGGTCGCGGTCCGGATGGTGTCCGAGGGCGTCGACGTACCGCGCCTCGCGGTGGGCGTGTACGCGACCACCATCTCGACGCCGCTGTTCTTCGCACAGGCCGTCGGGCGGTTCGTGCGATCGCGCAGGCGCGGCGAGACGGCGTCCGTGTTCCTTCCTACGATCCCCTACCTCCTCGGCTTCGCCAACGAGATGGAGGTCGAACGCGACCACGTCCTCGACAAGCCGAAGAAGCAGGGCGAGGAAGACCCGTACGCCGACTCCGAGAAGGAGATGGACGAGGCGAACCGGCAGGAGGACGAGGACACCGGCGACGACGAGCAGATGTCCTTCGAGGCGCTGGAGTCCGACGCCGTCTTCGACCGGGTGCTCTACGACGGCGCCGAGTTCGGCATGCAGGCGCACCCCGGTAGCGAGGAGGAGCAGGACTACCTCGGCATCCCCGGGCTGCTGGAGCCGGACCAGGTGCAGATGCTGCTGCAGAAGCGGCAGTCGCGGCAGATCGCGCACAGCAGGCGCAAGCCGGACGGTGAGGCGGACCTGCTGGAGCTGCCGGCCGACCGGCGGCCGGTGGTCTCGCACAAGGAGCTGCTGGAGCTGCGCAAGTCGCTGAACACCATGGTGGGCGCGTACGTCCACCAGAGCGGCAAGCCGCACGGCGTGATCCACACTGAGCTGCGCCGGGTGTGCGGCGGGCCGCCGAGCGCCGAGGCGACGGCGGGGCAGCTGCGGGAGCGGATCAAGAAGGTGCAGGAGTGGGCCACGCGGATGCGGTGACGCTGCCGCTGCCGCTGCCGCTGCCGCTGGTGTGAGGGGGCTGGGGAACGCGGAACGGGGTCCGTGCGCTGGTGCGCAC